>LMZT01000105.1 GCA_001567115.1 Candidatus Hinthialibacteria bacterium OLB16
GCAACCGACCGCTGCCTGAGGTTCCTTCAGAGTGCTGAATCAGATCCTCTCCGCTGTGCTGGTTCTGGGTGTGGTGCTCTCCTGCATGCATCACTCCTCCCTCGGCTCCCTCATGCTGGTCGCAAAATTCAAGATGAGCGCTCTCTGGTATACACCGATCCTGCCATTGCTGTTTCTGATGTCGGTCTTTGCAGTCGGGTTCGCTGTGGTGATCTGTGAATCTCTGGCAGTTTCCTGGGCCTTCGGGCGGCGCTTCCTGATGGAGGTTTTGACCCCTCTCAGCCTGTATGTTCTGATCTTCCAGGGGCTGTATGCCATCGCCAAAACCAGCGACCTGCTGATTCGCGAAGCCCATGCCACACTCCTGGATGGAAGTCCGGAATCGATCCTGTTCCTTGTGGAAATGATCTTCGGGATATTCATCCCTCTCGGGCTGCTGGTGTCGCATCGGGTGCGCCGATCCCCATTCCTTCTGGGAATCGCCACCTTTCTGGTGATCTTCGGGGTGTTCATGAACCGGGTGAATGTATTCATCACTGCTTACCGTTCTCCTTTCGCCCTGGATCGCTACATTCCGAGCTTTTCGGAAATCATCATTACGATCGGCCTCCTGTCTGCTTTCGTTCTGCTGCACCGGATCGTTCTGTTTGTCTTTCCGATTCTGGCGGTGAATGAGGAACCGCATCACTCAACCCAGGAGGCTCCGGTGGCACTGCCCAGGCTGGAGACAGCAGGAGGGGTTCAAACAGGCGGATAACAGGCCGGATACCGGGAGGAAACAGGTTATTCCCCCTTCCGGTATTCGCTTTTAACGGATCCGCATTGCTTGCATTTAAGGCCAGATCTGACTAAGATAAGATTGTCGTACGTGAATAGCAGTTGGCCTGTAAAATAGAGGAATTCCATGAAACTGAATCGACGAGGCTTCTTTCAGGTCATGGCTGCCGGAACAGCGACCGCCCTGGCCAGTCAACCCGCCCAGGCCTCGGATCAGGCTCAGGCCTCGAATCCGAATTCGATCGGGATGCTGGTTGACACAACTGAGTGTATTGGTTGCCGGAAATGTGAGTTTGCCTGCGATATGGCCAACAACCTGACCGGCCAGCCGGTCAAGGCCTTCGAGGACATGAAGGTGTATGACCGCGAACGCCGCATGAGTGAAAATGCTTTCACTGTGGTCAACCGATACGCGAATCCCGAGGACAGCAATCGCCCCATCTATGTCAAATCACAGTGCATGCACTGCCTCAAACCGGGCTGCACCTCCGCCTGCCTGGTGGGTGCTTTGCGTGTGGGAGACAATGGAGCGGTGGTTTATGATGCCTGGAAATGCCTCGGGTGCCGTTACTGCATGGTTGCCTGCCCATTCCAGGTGCCGATGTATGAATATGACGATCCTCTGACCCCACGGGTGCGCAAATGTGAATTCTGCCATACCCGCCTGGAAGAGGGCAAACTGCCGGCCTGCGCCGAGATGTGCCCGCCTATGGCTCTGACTTTTGGCTCACGGGAAGAGCTTCTCAAACTGGCTCACAAGAAAATTGAATCGAACCCGGATCGTTATATCGATCATGTCTATGGCGAGAAAGAAGTCGGTGGAACTTCCTGGCTTTACCTGGCTTCTCGGGAATTTGAGAAGACCGGTTTCCTCAAACTCGGGGAAGGGGCGGTCCCCAGTCTGACTGAACCCATCCAGCATGCCATCTTCAAACTCGGCTTGCCTCCGCTGGCGCTGTATGGTCTCCTCGGGGCCATGATGTGGACTTATCGCAATGGCGATGAGTATATCGATCCCGGGGAATCAGAGGAGACCGACCCAAGTGCATGAACCTGCCCGTGCTGAACCGGCCCGGAAGGAATTCTGGACTCCGGGTGTCTATGCTCTGATAGTGCTGGCCGGAATCGCAGTCGTTATCGCGATATACCGGTTTGTTTACGGCCTGTCGGCGGTAACCAACCTCGACCAGGAATACCCCTGGGGAATCTGGATTGCGCTGGATGTGGCCACCGGTGTGGCCCTGGCAGCGGGTGGTTTCACGACGGCAGCGGCCTTGACCCACATCTTCCATCGCCACCGCTATGAAGTCCTCGTACGCCCGGCACTGCTGACCGCAATGCTTGGATACACCTTCGTCGCACTGGGGCTGACAGTCGACCTGGGGCGTTACTACAACATGTGGCACCCATTGATGCCCTCCATGTGGCAGGGGAATTCCGTGTTGTTTGAGGTCGGCATGTGTGTCGTGATCTACCTCAATGTCCTTTATATCGAATTCCTGCCGATTGTCTGTGAAAGGTTCATCGGGGCGGTGCATCTTCCCGGCCTGCTGGCGCGGTTCAATCAACCGGTGGATTCCCTGCTGCGCTTCCTTGACCGCACTCTTTCCAGGGTCATGTTCCTGTTTATCATCGCCGGCGTGGTGCTGTCCTGCATGCACCAGAGCTCCCTGGGAGGGCTGCTCCTGATCGCCCCCTATAAGATGCACCCGCTGTGGTATACTCCGATTCTTCCCTTCCTGTTCCTGCTGTCAGCGATCGCGGTGGGATTTCCGATGGTGATTTTTGAATCCCTGCTGGCTTCGAAAAGCTTCGGCCGCAAACCGGAAATGCATGTCCTGACACCGTTGGCCCGGCTGGTGACCCTGACTCTCGGGATATACATGATTGCCAAGATCGCCGACCTGCTCATCCGGGATGCCTATGTCTATCTGTTCGATGGCAGCTTTGAATCCTGGATGTTTCTGGCGGAGATGTTTTTCGGCGGCTTCCTTCCCATGGGGATGCTGTTATCGGACAAGGTCCGTTTCTCGCCCAACCTGCTCCTGGCCTCGACCACGCTGGTGGTTCTGGGAGTCGCTTTCAACCGGATCAATGTGTTTCTTGTGGCTTATCAGCCACCCTATGCTCAAAAGGCCTATTTCCCGAGCCTGGGAGAGATCTTTTTCACGGTGGGGATGATTGCCGCTTTGATGCTGGTCTATCGGGCGGCAGTCACGATCTTTCCGATCCTGCCACCGGGCCATAAGCCCTCTTCCCGGGTCCTCATCAAACAGGAAGGTTAAGACCATGTGCAAGAACTGTCTGCTTGTCGTTGCTCTGTTGCTGGTAATCAGCTCTGTTTTCTGGCCGAATCCCAGTGCGATCGAGGCCGCGGATGGAGTCCATGGCGATCCGCAGGCACGCTGCAAAAACTGCCACTCGTGCGAAAAGCCAACTCATGAGAATCCCTGCCTGCTGAAATGTGAACGCCCCAAAGAAGTGAGCGGCATTCCCGATTCCGCCACTCATGGCCCGGATGTTATTTTCCTGGATCAGCTGGTTGGCCTGTATGAACCTGTCTATTTCCCGCACAAGCTGCATGCCGACATGGAGAAAATGGGCGAGGGATGCGCGGTTTGCCATCACCACAATCCCCCCGGCAGAATCCTTGCCTGCCGTGAATGCCATGGCGGCCCCTCCAACCCGGCCAATCTCGGACAGCCCGGATTGAAAGGCGCCTATCATCGCCAGTGCCTCGGCTGCCATCGTGAGTGGAGCCACAAAACCGACTGCAATGTATGCCATGCCAAACGTTCCGAAATCGCCGGGAAAATCGCTGCCGGCACTGCCATCGCCAATGCATCGCCAGGAATGCAGGACACCAACTTCGACATCATGGGAAGCCTGCACCCCAACATCGAAACCCCGAAAAAGTATGTCTACAAAACTCCCGAGGTTCCCGATGGCCCCATCGTCACCTTCCACCATAAGGAACACACCGACCTGTTCGGGCTGAAATGTGTCGATTGCCACCGCAAGGAAAGCTGCGCACGCTGCCATGACCCACAGTCCCATCCTCCTCATGTCCGGAATGATCCGCATCAGGATTGTGAAAAATGCCATGATGTGGCGGACAACTGCGCTTTGTGCCATGTCCAGGAGGAGACCAAAGGGTTCAACCACGAAACACGCACCGGCTTCCCGCTCAAAACCTTCCACCAGCAGCTGGCCTGTGCGCAGTGCCACAAAGAGGGGCGCCCCTTCAAGAAGCTGGATCCAGCCTGCCAGAATTGCCATGGCGAGGGCTGGATCCCCAAAGATTTCGATCATGCCCGCGCAGGGGTGAAACTCGATGAGACACACCAGCAGGCCGATTGCAAAGACTGCCACACCGAAGGGCTTGGAAAGCCTTCCACATGCAGTGGCTGCCATGACGATGGCAAAGCTTTTCCAGGAAGTGTGCCGGGAACAGTGGTTCAACCCCGGTAACTTCTGTATTATCGCTTCCAACAGATCCCATCACCCCCATGCTTTCGACAGGAATCATGGGGGTGGGATAAAAAAGATTCCATCACGCCACCGATGAAACCAGGCAAAAGGAGACAACAGCCATGAATGACCAGCCTTCCGGGAAAGTGCCTTTTGTTTCCTGGGTCGGACTTCTTGGATGGTGCATCTTTTTTACAGCCCTGGGGGTGGGAATCTTCCTGATCATTTTCGACATCTTCCCGGGCCATTCGAATCCCTATACCGGGGTGGTCACCTACCTGATCGTCCCCGGTTTTCTCACCATGGGCCTGTCTCTGGTCGGATTGTCCGTACTGCTGCGCTACCGCTACCGGCTGCGGTATGGAGTCGATCCGGAAAAGGCCCTGGTGCTTGATTTCACGAATCCGAAACATCGCCAGCGGCTGAAAGTTTTCGCTGTCGGTGCAACCCTGTTCGCCTGTCTTTCAGCAGTGGGAAGCTACCGCTCCTATCACTTTACTGAATCGACTGAGTTCTGTGGAATGACCTGCCATAAGGTCATGAAGCCGGAGTATGTGACCTACCACAACTCGCCCCATGCACGAGTCGCCTGTGTTGAATGCCACATCGGAGCAGGAGCCGACTGGTATGTCAAAAGCAAGATGTCCGGCCTCCGCCAGGTTTATGCTTACACCCTGGGCACCTATCACCTGCCGATCGAAACCCCGGTCCATGATCTGCGGCCGGCGCGCGAAACCTGCGAGGAATGCCACTGGCCGGAAAAATTCACCGGCAATCGTGAAAAAGTTTTGACACATACCCTCCGCGATGAGGAAAACACCCCTTATGCCATTCGCTTGCTGCTGAAAGTCGGAGGAAAGCAGGGTGGAGAATCCAGCGGGATCCACTGGCATGTCAGCTCAGGCAACAAAATCGAATATATCTCCACCGACCGGGAAAGGCTCGAAATTCCCTGGGTCAAGATGACCGATCCTCAGGGAAAGGTGACCATTTTCAAAACCGAGGACTGCGACCCATCCATTCCCTCGGGAACCCGGGAAACACGAACCATGGACTGCATCGATTGCCACAACCGTCCCGCTCACATCTTCAATGACCCGATGAAGATGGTGGACCGTGCGATCGCCATCGGAAAAATCGATCGCAGCCTTCCCGGAATCAAATCGACAGTGATGGATATTCTGGAAAAACCCCACTACACCACAGAGGAAGCCTTGGCGGCCATCGAAACCGGATTGAAAGAGGCCTACCTGCCAGAAGGGGAAGTCCATCCCGCCACCCGCACCGAAGCTGTGGAACGGTCACGTGAGGCTGTCGCAAAGATTTACTCCAACAACTTTTTCCCGGAAATGGGAGTCGACTGGACCACCCACCCGGATTACATAGGGCACTTCCGCTGGAAAGGGTGCTACCGTTGCCATGATGGAAATCACAAGGCGGAAAGCGGGGAAGTCATTTCACATGACTGCAACACCTGCCACCTGATCACCGGACAGGGCGAAGGCGAAGAAAAAGCCCTCAATCTGGCCTATGAGGTCGCCGATTTCAATCATCCAATGGACATGGGCCCACTCGAGCCGGGCGCCAATTGCACCGACTGCCATGCGGCTCCTCCGCCAACCGATTACAAGCGCAAAGCCCCGGAAACAGTCCATGCCGGCATGAATTGAGTGACTGGTGATATCATGCTTCCAGGCAAACCCTTGCGCCTTGCGGTGTTCTTTTCAGGAGGTGGCAGCACCCTTCAAAACCTGATCGATCACATCGATCAGGGAACCCTGCCGGCTCAGATCGACTGGACTTTATCCAGCCGGACAGGGGTCGGGGGGATCGAAAAATCCCGTAAAGCCGGGATCCCCTGCCTGGTGCTCCCCAGAAAAGAATTTCCCGGCCATGGCGAATTCAGCCTGGCTGTCAATCTGCACCTCAGCCAACACCCGGTGGACCTGATTGTCCTGGCTGGTTTCATGTCGCTGTACTTTTTCCCGGAGGAATACCGCGGGCGTGTCATCAATATCCACCCGGCGCTCATCCCGGCTTTCTGCGGCCAGGGGATGTATGGCCACCATGTCCATGAAGCGGTGATCGATGCGGGAGTCAAGGTGACCGGAGCGACTGTCCATTTTGCCGATCTCGAATACGACCATGGACCGATCATCCTTCAACGCTGCATTCCTGTGCTCGATGACGATACCCCGCAGTCAATTGCCGAAAAGGTTCAGGCTCTCGAACGGGAGCTGTACCCCGAAGCCATAGGCCTGATCGCCCGGAGACGCCTCCGGATCGATGGCCACCGCACACGCATTCTCCCCGAGCCGGAAGCGGAAGACCGGGCAGAACTGAATCCAGATGCCTGAGGGACCTCCGCGCCATGATTGAAATTCCTGCCCTGATGGGACTTCGGATGATCAATGATGGGTCGGTATCGCTGCTGAGCACCCGTTTCGAAGAAAAAACGAATGTCTGCACCCTCTCGTGGCAGACACCCCTCTCGCAGGATCCCCCGATGGTGGGGTTTTCACTGGCCCCCAGCAGCCGTTCGCATGATTTTCTCCGCCAGACCGGCGAGTTTGTCCTCAGCATTCCGGATGCCTCGCTGATTGCCGAAACCCACTTTTGTGGAACCCATACCGGAAAGATTGTCGATAAAATCCGTCTGATGGAGCTGCGCACCATGCGCGCACGCCGTGTCAGCCCCCTGTTGATCACCAATTGTATCGGCCATCTTGAAGGAGTGGTCCGCAGCTGGCAGCCGATCGGCGACCGGGTGTTCTATACTGGGGAGGTTCTCACAGCCCTGGTTGAGCCGGACTGTTTCGATGCCGGCTGGAAAGACCAGGCACAGACCCTCCACCACCTCGGCGGGGATTTATACCGGACCGCAGGCGGAACTCTCCATGCCGGCAAATTCCCGCTACCGATGTCCCGCACTCCCCAGGCAGGCCTCTTCGACAACCCTCGAGAAGAGCGATTCCTGTAATTCAGGGGCCAGCGTGCTAATCTCCCTCTGTCCTGAAAGGAGATTCTTATCATGCCGAAACTCGCTGTGATGATCTGTTGCCTGGCCCTCTGTTGCAGTCCGGGGAAGAATGCCTCTGCTGCGGATGCAGGTGAGCTGGATGTGGCAAGCCTTTCAGGTCCCGCTCTTTCACCGGCGGTCACCAGAAATAGTGTCGATATACAACCGGTTATCGACAATGGATCTCCCTGCTGGGAGGTTCATTTCGGGAAAGTGGATTATCCCAATGTGTTTTTCAATGCACCGCCAGAAGGGTGGGACTGGTCGGATTATTCCGGACTGCAAATTGAATTGTTCAACCCGGAAGAAGCCCCGATACGAGCCGCGGTGCGTGTGGACAACCATGGGGCGGATGGGATCAACAACTGCAACACAGTCACCGACACCACCCTGCCGGGGCAGACCACCACACTGCAGATGACTTTCAACACCGGGGCCTCTCAAAAATTATGGGGAATGCGCGGACTCCCAGAAATCGGCCCGGTCGGCAATGGGACCCCGCTCGATCTCACTAAAATTGTTGCCTTTCAAATTTTCCTGCCTTTCCCGGATCAGCCTCACCGCCTGTTGATCAAACGCATCTCCCTGTTCGGCAAGGGAAAACAGGGCGGCGCGGATGTCGCCCTTCCATTCGTTGATCCATTCGGCCAATACAAACACGCTGACTGGCCACTCAAAATCCACAACGAATCGGAGCTGGCGCTTCGCCGTGAGACCGAAGCCGCAAGCCTCAAACAATTCACTCCTTCTGCCGAGCTGGATGCTTATGGGGGATGGCTGAAGGGTCCGGCTCTTCAGGCAACCGGCTGGTTCCGGACTGAAAAGGTTGGGGACAACTGGTGGCTGGTGACTCCGGATGGCCATCTGTTCCTGTCTATCGGGATGGATTGTATCAACACCAGTGACCAGACCTTTGTATCCGGGCGTGAGAGCTGGTTCGAAGGCCTCCCGAAACTCAGTGATCCTCTCGGCATCTTCTTCGGCCATGCGGAAGGAACCCACAGCATGGCGGAAGCCATCGGGGGGAAAGGGCGGACATTCAATTTCTATGGCGCCAATCTGGTCCGCAAGTATGGCTCCGACTGGAAAACCGCCTGGCGGAAAACCACCCGCGAGCGCCTCTGGTCCTGGGGATTCAACACCATCGGAAACTGGTCGGAGCAGGAGGTGTGTATCCAGGAGAACCTTCCCTTCGTGGCCTCCTTCTCCATCCGCTCCCATGTCCGTGATATCGAAGGGGCCAAAGGCTACTGGGGCCCCATGAAGGATGTTTATGATCCCCATTTCATCGATGTGGTCGATGAATCCATCGCGCCACTCGCGGATAAACTCAGTGGCAATCCACGCTGCATCGGCTATTTTTCGGATAATGAGCTGTCCTGGGAAACCATCCGTTCCGGCATTCTCGCCAGCCCGCCGGATCAGCCTGCCCGCAAGGTTCTGATTCAGAAACTCCAGGCCAGCTACTCCTCCCTGGATCAACTTAATAAAACCTGGGGAACCCAGGCGGCTGACTGGGACAGCCTGCGCGCCCCCGAGGTTCTCAATGCCTCAGCCACAAAAGATCTCGATGCATTCGCCTATGATTTCTCGAAAGTCTATTTCCAGACCATCCGCGACATCCTGAAAAACCATGCCCCCAACCAGCTCTACCTGGGATGCCGGTTCTCCTCCGCTCCGGAACCCTCGGTGCGCGCCTGCGCGGATGTCGCCGATGTTGTCAGCTTCAACTACTACCTTCCCTATATCGGCAAGGATGTCTGTGAGCGTGCTGCCGGCTTGAACAAGCCAGTCATCATCGGGGAATTCCATTTTGGAGCCACCGACCGTGGGATGTTCCATCCGGGGCTGGGCCCCTGTGCCGACCAGGCCTCCCGGGCCAAGGCTTATGCCGACTATGTCAGGAGTGTGGTGGAATGCCCCGCCATGGTGGGATGCCACTGGTTCCAGTATGTCGATGAGCCAATTACCGGCCGCTGGTTCGATGGGGAAAATTACAACATCGGCTTCGTCGATGTGTCCGATACCCCCTATCCCGAACTGGTCGAAGCCGCCAGAAAGATCCATGGAGAGATTTATAAAATCAGGGGAGATTGATTTTCGCACACTCTCTTTCGATCTCAAGGCCAGGCCCGATTTCGGTATGCATCCTGCATGAACCTGCCAAGATCATCGAAATGGAGGATTCAAATGGCCTGGCTTGGACGTTTTGGGACATGGGTTTTCACCATTTGGTACATTCAGGTTCTGCTGGCAATTGCTGGAGCAGCTCAGACTCCTGGAACCTTGCGCTGGGAAAGCCCGATTGAAGGCAAATGCTATGCCTGTCCGACAGTCGGCCCGGATGGAGTCATATATATCGCAACCCACACCAATGGGGGCATCCTCTATAAATTCAGAGGGGAGGATGGATCCCTTCTCGATTCCCGGTTCATCCCCGGAACTGTCGAACACAGCCCGGCTCTGGATGACCAGGGCCGTCTGTTTCTGGTCACACTCAAGGGAATCAAATCCCCTTCGAACCCATTGCCCTCACTGCCTCTGTGCATGTGCCTGGATGCCGAAACACTCGCCACAATCTGGACCACGACCCTGGCCAACGGGAGCGATAACACCCCGATCCTTGGCAATAACCGGGTCTACACCGGGCTGGTCTCCGATCCGCGCACACCCACCCCCTTCGTGGGTCAGCACTACTATGCTTTGAATGCCGATACCGGAGCTGTCACGATCGACATGTTCGTCGAGGGATGGGGGGCCTCACCCGGGGTCATCGACCAGAACGGGCGGATCTTTTTCGGAGTCGAAGATCTCAGCAACCACCCCACACCTTTCACCACCACACCCGCCGAAATCTGGCCCGGAGTTTTTTATGCCCTTCAGCCGGCGGATCCCCCCGATCCTGCCACCCCGACTCTGGCATGGCCGAAATTCCATGCCAATGGCGAATGCGGCAGCCCGGTCAGCTGTGCCAGTGGGGTCATTTTCGCCACCTGCCGCGATGGAAACCTCTATGGTTTCTCGGCCGAAACAGGAGAAATCCGGTTTCAGAGAAACCTGGGAGCACCCTCAACAACCGGTGTCACGATCGGCCGTGACCCCCTGTCAGGCCACCTGCTTCTCTATACCGGAACCCAATCGATCGAATACACCCCAGGCTCGGGATCCAGGTTCATGTGCATTGAACTCGATGGAAGCCTGGAAGGAGCCATCCGCTGGAACCACCAGGCTCCCGGAGGCATGTCCTTTGGAAATGCGGCCCTGGATGATCTGGGAAACGTCTATTATACCACCACCCTCGGGATCCTTACTGCGCGCACTCCTGGTGGCAGCCTGCTCTGGACTTATACCCTGCCAGGCGGCGGGGATCCAACAAAGAGTCTCGGAGGAATCGGAGGACCGACCATCCTCGACGATGGCACCATCGTCTCTTCCAGCAATGGAGGAAAACTGGTCGCGCTCTGGGGAAATGGAAATCACCTGGCAGATGATGCCCCCTGGCCAAAATACAAGCATGACCTCCGGAACACCTCGAATGTGAACACTCCCATTCGGCCAGCCAGCTCAACTGAAATCAGCGGCTGGAGGCTTTATTGAATCTCATTCATCCTCGAGCAGATTGACTTCCCGGATTTCATGAGTCCCAAGGTCCACTTGCAGGGTCTTGATTTCACAGGGGCCAAGAGACACTTTCCAGGAAGCCTTGAACCAGGGGAATGCCACCTCGGCTTCCGCGCTCTGGCCGGTGGTCTCATACAGCCTGACTGCCACACACTCCGGCTTATCCTCATGGTGCTTGAGCACACTGGCTGCCACCCGCGGATGATCCACGCAGAGAAATGAGGCGCTGCCAGGCAGGCTCCCCGGGTGCGAGGATTCCTGATGCAGATAGAGCGGCTCATTCAGCTCCCAGGCCAGGCGTGGCACAGATGCAGTCCGCCACCCGCCAGCATGGGGCACAAGCCGCAATCGGAATTCATGTACCCCCTGCCCGGTAAAAGCCCAGCCCTCCGACTCGGAAAGGGCATCCGGGTCATGGTGGCGATAGGCAGGCGAACGCAGAATTGTCAGCCGAAGAGATTTGTCGCAGGTGTCAAAACCATGGAAGCCATCATTCAGCAGCGCGAACCCATACTGCTGCTTGCGGCCACTGCGGTCTCTGGCCACACCGGTCATGTCGATCCATCCCTGGCAGGGGTATTCCTGGTAGTGGCCGGTCGGGTGCTCCTCAAAACCATAAGCGGATTCACTGGTGCAGATTCCCCCCTCGAAGCAGGTGGTGAAGGCCAGCTTGAGCAGTGTGAATGCCTCATTCCAGCGGAGGCGGGTGCGGACATCGATGGTGGGAACATCCCTGTACAAGGTCAGCCAGGTATCCTGGTGGGAGGCCCCCCAGTGGCTTTCGATCCTGAGGACCGACCGCAGTGCTGAAACCTCGACCGGACGAACTGTCGCTCCCCCGAAGGAGCCTGTCTCCGAACGGTACCCACGGATGCCATGGCTCCAGGTGTCCGAGCTGTCGGACAGAACCCTGAAGGCCAGCCCTTCAGAAAGAACCTGAACCTGGTTCTTTTTATCGAACAGCGAGGCGATCACTCCCCGCGAACGGCATATTTCGATTCGCCAGAAGTCATTTTCGACCAGGTTATCCTGGCAGCACACTCCCTCTTCAACCTGTGGCACAGGCCCATCGGTCACCTCATGCACGCGATAGGTCCGATACCCGAGCGCCGGAACTGACGCCATAAAGCCCACAGCCCTCTGCCCGGGAAATTCTCCCAGACAGTGAGTGTGCGCAACCGGGATGCTCTCTTCATCCAGCACCTGGATGGGGAGCTCCGGTCCCTGTGAGCGAAATTCAAAGAATCGGTCGCGTGAGGCGATGACCCACTCGCTGCGCGGCCAGGGCGATGGGTTGAACACCACCAATGACCTTCCCTCCGCACTGGTATCGATCGATGCAGCCAGCTTCTGTCGTGCATGGTCCTCCAGGGACAGCGCTTCATGAAGCACCTGGCCGAAGCTGTTGCGGCAGTCTTCATAAGCTTTCTGGATGCTGCTGCCCGCCAGGATGTCATGGAACTGATTGAAAAGCACTTCTTTCCACAGCCTCTCGAACCGCAAGGTTGCCGGTGGGCTGTTGAAAATCAGGGATTCGATTGTCGCAAAGCGTTCCGCAGAAAGAAGCGCATGCTCCGCAGCTCGATTCAGCCGCTTCACTTCGGAAACAACGCTGTAGCACCCCACCGCATGGAACTGCAGATCATGATCGATTACCGGCAGGTCCTCCCCCATGTTTCTTTCTATCGAGGTAAAGAAGTCTGTCAGGGACGAGTGACGCAGTTCCAGGTGAGGAAACTGTTCTTTTGCCTCCCGAATGGAATGGAGATTGGCGCGGCTGGGGCCTCCGCCATGATTCCCGATTCCATAAAAACTGAGCAGGTCGGTCTGACCAGGCAGAAGCCAGGCCCAGCTGGTATGCCGTTCGATATCAAGAAAAAGGTCCCACTGCCAGCTTCCATACGACCAGGGGATATTGGCGGCGATCAGCGAACTGCCATCTTTCGCCTTCCAGTGAAAAACAGTCCCCTTCCCCTCAGGGTATTCCATCTCACCATGCCCGGCATTGGGGCGGAGATAGCAGTAAGCCTGCATCCCCTGTTTCCGCAGAATCTGAGGCAGCACTCCCGCATGGCCGAAACTGTCCGGATTGAACCCGATGCCGGCCTGGACTCCAAACTTCTCACGAAAATAACGCTGGCCATAAAGGCCCTGCCGGACGAAAGATTCCCCATGGGGAATATTGCAGTCCGGCTCGATCCACCACCCGCCGGCGATTTCCCAGCGGCCTTCACGGACCGCCTCTTGAATTTCCTTGAACAATTCCGGTTCGAGATCCTCCACCCAGGCATAAAAAGCCGCGGAAGAGGCAGTGAATTTGTATTCAGGGAATTCTTTCATCAGCTGTATGGCTGAACGGAAAGTGGCACGAACCTCCTCACAGCCCTCCATCCAGCGCCAGCCCCACACGGGATCGATATGGCCATGGCCAATCAGATGAACAACAGGCTTTTTCGTTTCCACCATGCTTCCTTTCCCTGAAAAAACAGATCGAACGGCAGTTCCTGGTATTTCACTCCAGACAGGCGCGCCCCACCCATCACCCACCCGCCGATTCTTTGACCACAGCCCCAGCGGCAGCCTGGCTGAGAGTCGTCCCCAGCATCCTCAGGCAGACAAAGCCGATGACCCCCACTGGGACAATCTGCAGGATCCAGATCGCGACCGCGAAGGCTTTGGCCTCCTGCAGCGGCACATCATACAGGCCCACCAGGGTCCACTGCACCGCTACCTGGTAAACTCCAACAAAACTGGGAGCCTGCGGCAGCATGACCGCCAGCCCGATCGAGGCGCACAACACCACAGCGGCCGAAAACGGCAGATCCCAGCCGAATGACAGGATCGCGCACCAGGCCGAACGCACCAGCAGACCCCACACCACCGCTGTCAACACCACCGCTCCCAGGGTCTCGCGCCAGCTCTGGAGCACTTTCAGCCCTTCATGAACCGATAAAAGCATCCTGCCAAGGTATTCATAACCAGGCAATCTGCGAAATGAATCCGGTCTTTGCCTGAGCAGCGGGATCACCCAGGCCATCACCAGCAGAATCAGCGGCAGGCTGACCGCCCCAAGGATGATCCTCCCACGGTTTTCCTCGACAAACGCAGAGAAACCCCCAGGCAGCTCTCCTGCAGGAAGAAAGGCCAGCGCCATCAGGCACAGGCTCAACAGTGCCAGGCTGTCAAATGCCTTTTCCACCGCCACTGTTGTCAACAGTCCAACCAGCGACAGCTGATGGCTCTGTTTCAGGATGACACACCGGGTGATCTCACCCAGCCGGGCTGGAAAAAGGCGGTTCACCAGCATCCCGACAAAGAACGCCTGGGTGATCACATTCAGGGAAATCCGCCCGACACCGGCCAGAAGGATCTTCCAGCGCGGGCAACGCAGCCAGAAACTCAGGCAGAACCAGAAGATGCCCTCAATATATCGAAACCATTGGATGCGCCGCCAGGAGTTCGCAAAGGCGGATATTTCCAGGTCGCGCGAGAAATAAACCAGTGCGGAAACCCCGACCACTATCCCAAGCCAGAATTTCCAGCCTCTCACAGACCTCCACTCTCACCCTTTCCCGGTGGCTTCCGCTTTGAGCCGGGCACAGCGGGTCCGCAGTTCCTCCAGACGTGAAAGAAAGGCCGGGTCTCCGGCCAGGTTGTGTTCTTCATGCGGATCAGATTCAAGATTGTACAGCTCTTCATACACCGGTTCGATATCCATGTATCGGATGTATTTCCACTTCCCGGTCCGAACCCCTTCACTGCGCGGGATCTTCGGGTGTGGAAAAAGATGCTCGTAATACCATTCTTCCCGCCAGGCTGGCTGCTCACCCTGAACCAGAGGAAGCAGGCTTCGGCCCTTCATGGCGGCTGGCGCTGGCAGCCCCGCCAGATCCAGCAGTGTCGGAGCCATGTCCAGATTCAGAGTCATTCGCTTCTCCCGGCGGTTACGAAGGTGTGCAGGCAGTCGGGGATCCCGGATCAGCAGCGGGGTCCGAATCGACTCCTCATACATGAACCATTTCCCCTCGAACCCCTTCTCTCCGAGGAAGTAACCATTATCGCCTGTGAATATGATGACTGTATTATCCTCGAGTCCCTTCGTTTGCAGGGTCGCGAGAATATCTCCCACCGAACGGTCCACGCCGGTGATCAGACGAAAGTAATCCCGTGTGGTTTCCTGCTCATCTTTGTACCAGCCAAGCCTTCTTATCCGCCCCTCCGACTCCCGGATGAACTCCGGAAGCCGCTGGCGATGCGCTTCATCTCCAGTCTTCGCAGGCGGGAAAACCACATCTTTATATAGATCCCGATCCCTTTCATCGGGGGGAAAAATCCGCTCGGCAAACTCGGGATTGGAATGCGGCGCTTTGTAGCTCACCGACAAACAGAATGGCTGATCTTTCCCACATTCCTCCAGAAAATGGCAGGCCGATTCGGTCATGGCCTGAGTCAGATGCTTCCCTTTGAAGATTTCCTTTTCATAGAAAGTTCCCTGGCCGGGAAACCCATCCCAGTAATCGAAATCCTTGTCAGGCAGTGGATCCCCGATCCCGAACTTACCGACAAAACCAGTCCGGTAACCCGATTGCCGCAGCAGCATGGGATAGGAAGCCTGCCAGGCCTCTGCAGGAAGGGCTTTGTCGAATCGATGAAGGTCCATGGTGCTGCCATATCTGCCGGTGAAGAGAGTTGCACGGCTGGTGCAGCAGATGGCGGTGGTCGTAAAGTTATTCTCGAAAAGGGTTCCCTGTTGCGCCAGATGGTCAATATGGGGTGTTTGAACAAACGGGTTGCCCATGCACCCGAGCGAATCCCAGCGTTGATCATCGGTCAAAAGGAAAAGGATGTTCGGACGATCTGTCCGGCTGGTGCTGGAAAAAGGAAGGAGGGTCATTCCAGATAGCCCCGTGCAGGTGGTTCGGAGAAACGAACGTCGATCGATAGGCATGATGATTCCTGTCCCTCCTGCTCAATTAAAACTGTCAGTGCCGATGTTTTTTACCTTTGTCAGGCTGACCTGTGGCCGCAACTTGCAGGGAGAAGTTCAATACCCCCCACCATAACCTCCACCATAGGAGCCACCATAACGGCTTCCACCGTAACTGCTCCCGCCATACCCGCCACCACCATAGCCTCCGCCACCATACCGGCTCCCACCGTAGCTGCTCCCTCCATATCCACCACCATACGAACCACCGTAACGGCTTCCGCCAGAGCTATCCGAGCCATATCCACCACGAGAATCCCGGGAGCTGCGGCTTGAACGGGAACTGCGCCCTCTATCATCATCACGGTCACGTCGGCTGCTGGACTGCCGCCTTGAATCTCTTTCATCCTGCTGGGCCAGCTGCTTGTCGGAAGCTCCTTCATCACCCCTCGATTTTCGTGAGGAACCACCTCCTCCGCCACCCCCTTTGGCAACACTTCCTTTTCCTCCTCCACCGGATTTTGTGGAGGCTTTGCCCCGGGACCCACCTTCGGACTTGGAACCTTTCTGGCTCTCTTCACCGGTGGTGGCCCCGCTGCCTTTCCAGCGTGGAACATACCCGAGAGCAGACTGCGCTTGTCCGGGAGTGATAATTTTCGGCTTCCCGAAATCTTCACCCAGCTTTTCATACAGGGATTCGTCATCCCAGCTCGCAGCGGCTTCGCCGCCATTGCCTGAATCCATCATTTCCGAAACCGGCATGGATTCCCCATCCGGGCTGTTCATCGGAGCGGTATCCCCAAAGCCTGGTGGCGCGGGTATTTCCGCTGGTGGCGGTGATGGGGGTGCTTCAGCTTGAGTTGCCTGGCCCTGGGCCTCTTCTTCTGGAGGGGGTGCTGGCGAGTCAGGATTGGGAAGAGCACGCGGCGCAGCCACATGAATCGGGCGCAGCACCGGGGGAAGAACCCCAGGCTGATCGCTGACCACCGCAGCCGCACTCCCGGGCAGAGGTTGTGCGAGTGGCGGCCTGAAATCGATCGATTCCACTTCAGCCGCACGGATATCGACCACCTTCAACCCTCGCCGCACCGAAAAGCGGTCCCGTTTCCCATCGAATTGCTGAACCTCCGCCGAGTTATACACACTGCCATCCGGCAGCTTGATGATGGCTCGCGGTGAGTCGAATCGGATTTCAGCCACTTCACCCGCGGAGATCTCGAGCACCTTTCCACCCTTTTCCACCTGGAAAAGATCTTTGCCGCCATCGAACAGGTTGACTGTAAGGCCTGTGAAGGTTTCATCACTTTTCAGGGTGATAATATCCGCAGAAACCGGACTGGCTCCCAGGATCAGTAAACAAAACAGCATTGCGAGAATGCCTGTTTCAAATCGGAGCAGAGACATGCCACTCTCCCCTTTCTGGACTAAACAGAATTGGAGTTGATGAGGATATTTGTTCAAGTCCACACGACTCCCCCGCTTTAATTGTACGGTTTCAACAAAAAAAAGTCACGTTCGAAAGCTGATCCGCCCTGATTCCAGGGATTCCCCTGGAGCGGAGGGTTACAGAAAGTTTCATTTCTGCGCTTGGCAAAAGGGTTTCAGTCAAGACATAGTACCCTTGGATGATATGCCATGGCGAATCCCATTGACTCAAAACCGATCGACTTAACCACTTGCTCTTCCGATAATTTTTCCCCCTTGCCTCAGTCCCTTCCCCTGAAAACCGTGACCGGCCGGGCCATGGCCATCGCCTGTGCCCTGATGCCCCTCCTGGCTCTCTGGGTGGTGAATTCAGAAATCATCTGGTACACCGGCCACTCCACTGCGGTTTCCCTTTTCTATCATGTGACCTTCACTCTCTTCCTTCTGGCCATCGGGAACCTGTGGGTTCAGAAAAAATACCCCGGAGCAGAACTCTCACCGGGGGAGCTGATGACCATCTATGTCATGCTCTCGGTGGCGGGAACCCTGTGCAGCCATGACCTGCTGCAGATTCTCATCCCCCTGATCGCTTACCCGGTCTTCGCAGCAAACCCGCAAAACCGTTGGAGCGAAACCCTGCTCCCTTATCTGAAACCTTTCGCGATTGTCTCGGATCCTGAGGCCATCACCGAACTGGCATTGGGAAACGGCTCCATCTATAACTGGCATATTCTTTCCGCCTGGCTGAAGCCACTCCTCTTCTGGGGAAGTTTCCTGATGGCGCTGATGTTCTCCCTCCTGTTTCTGAATGTGCTGATCCGCAAGCAGTGGACAGAGAAAGAACGATTGAGTTTTCCCATCATCCAGATACCGATGATGATAGCGGCCAATCTGACCTCCCTGCTGGCCAGCCGCCTGTTCTGGTATGCCTTTGGCTTTGCCGCGCTGCTGGATGTGCTCAATGGCTTGAATTTCTTTTTCCCTGGTTTTCCGCATATTCCGGTCGCCAAGGCGTTCCTGTTCAAGGATTACCTGCTGGAGCGGCCCTGGAATGCCATCGCCAACACCGAGGTCCACCTGTATCCCTTTGTCATCGGGCTGGTCTACTTTCTGCCCACAGATCTGGCCTTCAGCTGCTGGTTTTTCTTTGCTCTCTTCAAGCTCGAGATGGTGGCAGCCTCCCACCTGGGAATACAGGATCTGCCGGGTTTCCCGTTCGTTGTGGAGCAGTCCGGCGGGGCCTACATGGGATTGGGACTGCTGGCGCTCTGGGTGTCACGCCGGCACTTTCTGGCAGTCTGGCGAACCATCTGGGGGATGCCGGGTGGCCTGGATGAATCCGAGGAAGCGGTCCGTTACCGCACAGCCGTCATCGGGTTCATCCTGTGTGCCGCCTGGCTGCTCGCCTGCGGGTGTGTCCTGGGAGGCAGCCTGCCGATGATGCTGGCATTTTTCTTCATCTTTTTCCTTTATTCGATCGCAATCGCACGGATGCGTGCCGAGCTCGGCCCCCCGCCCATGACCTGCATCACATGGGGCCAGACATGATCCTGACCAATCTGCTGGGGACCCAGGGCATGAGCAAGGGGAATCTCGCCACCTTTTCCCTTTTCTTCTGGT
The DNA here is from genome assembly GCA_001567115.1 of Candidatus Hinthialibacteria bacterium OLB16. GTDB lineage: Bacteria > Hinthialibacterota > Hinthialibacteria > OLB16 > OLB16 > OLB16. The sequence goes on from LMZT01000105.1 coordinate 18,861, forward strand.
TCAACCGCGCCTATCGGGCCCACTTCTCCGCCCACAGCCTGGAAGGATTCAAGGCGGCACAGATCTACCGGATTCATGCACGCTCCATGTTCTTTGCCATTGCCCTGGCGCTGGTGGTGGGAACTTTGTCCGCCTTCTGGGGGATTCTGCATAATTTCCATGTCTATGGTTACAGCGGAAGACCCGCAGGAGATGCCTTTTCTGCCGAATCCTGGAACCGCATGGCAGCCTGGATCTCTCTCCCCCAGCTGCCCAAGGTCGCGGCCAGTGTGGCCTGCGGCATCGGCCTGGTATTCGCATTGGTTCTGGGCGCTTTGAGAATGAAGTTCACCTGGTGGCTGTGGCATCCGGTCGGTTATGCCACCTGCTCGACCTGGTCAATGGAAAAACTGTGGATGTGCCTCTTCATTGGGTGGCTGGTCAAACTTCTGATCACCCGCTATGGCGGGGCACAGACCTACCGGAAACTGCTTCCCTTTTTGTCGGCCTGGTGCTGGGTGAATTTGTCGTCGGCAGCCTGTGGAGCATCTTTGGCGGAATCACCGGAATCCCGGTGTATCATTTCTGGGGAGGGTAACCCGCCGCATTCTTTTTGCCATCCATGGATATTGGAAAAACACAACCCGCCGGCCAGCCAGAACCCCCGCTTCCGCAGTGTGTCACCCCGCGTGCTGTGGCGATTGCCTGCGCCCTGATGCCGGTCCTGGCCTTGTGGGTGGTGAACTCAGAGTTCGTCTGGTGGAATGGTGCCACCACCGCCATTTCATTGTTCATGCATGTGGTATTTCCCCTTTTCTTCCTCGCTCTGCTGAATATCTGGCTGGAAAACAGGTTCCCACGCTTGGCCCTTTCTCCGGGTGAACTGATGACCATTTATGTCATGCTTTCGGTGGCGGGAACTCTTTGCAGCCATGATTTCATCCAGATCCTCTTTCCGGAGCTGGCTTATCCTGCCTTTGCGGCCAATCCCCAGAACCGCTGGGGAGAGATTATCCTGCCTTACCTCAAAGAGTGGGCTGTCATCCTCGATAAAGACACCTGCACCGCCATGGCGCTCGGGAATGCCTCGATCTATTCCTGGGATGTGATGGCAGCCCTGGCCCGGCCGATGCTGTTCTGGAGTGCCTTTATCCTGCTGCTGATGTTTGCCCTCGTATGCCTGAATGTGCTGCTCAGAAAACAGTGGATCGAACAGGAGCGACTGGCTTTTCCGGTCATTCAAATTCCTCTCGCGATTGCCACCGATCTGAGATCACTCCTCGCCAACCGTTACTTCTGGATCGCCTTTGCCATCGCAGGGGGGGTGGATATTCTCAATGGCATTCAGTTTTTCATCCCCAGCCTGCCCAAAATTCCCACCGAAGATGCTTTCAAATTTCGCGAATACCTGCTCGAACGCCCCTGGAATGCCATCGGGACAACCACACTGAGCATTTATCCATTCGCCATCGGGCTGGCTTTTTTTCTTCCCACAGATCTGGCTTTCAGCTGCTGGTTTTTCTTTGTTCTTTTCAAACTCGAGATGATCTGGGCTTCCTGGCTTGGGATCTCCGATCTGCCGGGATTTCCTTTTCCCAATGAACAGGCGGCAGGCGGCTATCTCGGGCTGGGAGTTTTCGCCCTGTGGGTTTCACGCCGCCACCTGCTTGCAGTCTGGCGGACTGCCCTTGGAAGGCCGGGTGGCCTGGATGACCGTGAGGAGCCTGTCCGTTACCGCACAGCCCTGCTGGGGTTGGCTGTCTGTTTCGTGCTCCTGGTGGCTGCCGGAACCAGCCTGGGATCCTCTCCGGGAATGATGACTGTCTTCTTCATCATGTTTTTTCTCTATGCCCTGGCGATCGGCAGGATGCGCGCTGAGCTTGGCCCGCCGGCGCATGACCTGCACAACTGCGGGCCTGACAAGCTGCTGGTCAATTTCTATGGAACCCGGGGGCTGGATTCCCACCAGCATGCCACACTCTCCCTGTTCTTCTGGTTCAATCGGGCCTATCGGGCCCATTTCTCAGCCCATGGCATGGAGGCCTACAAGATCGCCCAGATTTCACGCATGACTTCGCGGGCCATGACCGGCGCCATGGTCATCGCCATCCTGGTCGGCCTCTTATCCGCTTTCTGGGGAACCCTGCACAACATCTTCGTGTATGGATACAGCGGCAGGCTGGTGGGAGATGCTTATTCCAGCGAGGCCTGGAACCAGATGGCCGCCAATGTCTCCCTGCCGCAGGCCCCCAGAATCGCCGCCACCCTGGCGACCACCGCGGGATTTTTCGTGACTCTCCTTCTCGGGGCTTTGCGAATGAAATTCACCTGGTGGCTATGGCATCCGGTCGGTTATGCCACCTGTTCCTCCTGGTCCATGGAAAAGCTCTGGTTCTGCATCTTCACTGCCTGGCTCATCAAACTGCTCATCACACGTTATGGCGGGGCGCGCATTTACAGAAAATCCCTGCCATTTTTTATTGGCCTGGTCCTGGGTGAATTTATCATTGGAAATATGTGGAGCATCATTGGTGGAATTATGGGTATACCGGTTTACCGGATTTGGGGTTAGAGTAGACCCCGCCTTCCTGCAGGGCTGAATCCGGAGGGTTTATCCAGGCATCCATGTTGCCCGGGTGATGAATCGATCACCCCCTGTATCGTGCAGAAAAAACCTGGAGGCTGACGAGTGGGCAAAGCAGGCTGGTTTCTCATCTCAGTGGGTTTGATCACCCTGACAGTCCTGGTCTGCGCCTGGCTGGGGCGCCCCATTCCACTCGATATCACCTTTAAACAGGATACTTCCGGTGATGACCTCGACCTCGAGCGAATCCACGAGACCATCACACACCTCAGCTCCGGACCTTCCCGCCTTTCAGGATCTCCAGGAGCCGATGAGGCCGCGGCCTACATACAGCAACGGCTGGCTGCTTCCGGCATTTCGGAAATCGAAACCGATACCTTCTCAGTAGCGGTCCCCCAGGTCGATTTTGCCACACTCGAAGCCACGACCAGCCAGGGCAGGCTTTCCATTCCCATCTATCCCCTCTGGCCGAATCTGGCCAGAACCTCACAAACCCCTCCCTCCGGAATTTCTGGCGCGCTGGTGGATGCCGGAGGTGGCACCGATTCCGAGCTGAAAGGAAAAAAGATCCAGGACTCGATCGTGATCATGGACTGGGGCTCGAATCTTGAATGGCTGAACATTCCCGAATTTGGAGGCAAAGCGGTTCTGTTCCGCGATAATCCCCAAGGCACCGGTTACACAGCCCGAAACAAAATTGTCACAGTTCCCGCAGATTTCCCGCGTTATTTTGTCCGCCAGCAGCACCTTGCCGTGCTCGATCAGATTCAGGCTGACCCTCAGGCCCGAGTGACCATCCGATGCCGGATGGGGTGGCGCCGAGCGGATGCCCGCAACATCCTCGCGCATCTGCCGGATACTCCGTTATCCGGAAAGGAGGATGACCCGGATTCCGCCCCGATCATCCTGCATGCGTACTATGACAGCATCAGCCTGGTTCCTCAGCTTTCACCTGGTGCAGAACAGGCTTGCGGGGTCGCTGCCCTGCTGGAGCTGGCAGATTACTTCGCCACCCATCCGCCCGTATCGGAGCGTCCGGTCTATCTTCTCTTCACCGGCGGGCATGGACAGGCACTGGCTGGCATCACTCGCTTCACTCGCAGATTGAAGGATGGGCTGCAAAAGGGCTGGCCTGCTGAGGATCAGAACACCCTGGCAGCCGGAATGGGACACCCGGGGCTGTTTGTCGGTCTCGACCTGTCTTCCCGCACCGATCGATTCGGCTGGTTCTGTGTGGGCCGGTTCCGTGGATACTACGAGCACCTCCTCCGGCCGAGATTCAGCATGCTCGGCCTGAAACTCAGTGAATATGCTTCCCAGCTTTCAAAGGATCTGGATCCCACCCGGGAATTGTCCTGCTTTGTGGATGGCATCAACCTCACCCTGGGGCGCGGATGGTGGACTTATTTTCCATACCAGTCGCCATTCGAAAGCGAATTGCCGGTTCTGGCTGGAATGCCGGCCATCACCCTCGCCAGTGTGAATGATGACCGGCGTTATGTAGACACTCCTGGAGATACCCCCGATCGATTCGACAAGGAGCGTTTCAAGAAACAGATCCTGTATGAGCCGGGGCGAAGGGTGGGCCTGCTGAAAATTGTGCAGCCCTGGTGAACTGGAAAGGCCCCTTTGTCAATGCGCAGCTTCTGGACAAATGGTCCCGCCTCTCCGGACGTGTGGTCTGGCTCGAACCAAAGACCAATTACACACCCGATGAGCCTCTGGCGGATTCCCTGGTCGTTCTGAAGTCCCAGCGTGGTGACAAATACCTGATGGGGACCCGAGGTGTTCCGGCTGTATTGACCGATGACAAAGGCGCTTACGAATTCGATGGAGCCATCGATATCACCGGCAATTCCCTGTTCAATGAGTGCCTTGTCGAGGCCTATGGGATTGCCGATGACCACTTCATTCAAGCCAACCCGGCAGCCTGGGCCGAGCTCGAACGCGCACGCTCCCAGAGAGGCAGGCTTCCCGCGCCGCTGGAACCGGATGGCTCCGTGATCTTCGCACAGGATATGGCCCGGCCCCTGGATTTTCCGAACAAGGTCGCCTTCATCAAGCAGGACCAGAGCCTGAATCTGGTGACTTTCCCCTGCCGTGCCCTGACTTTGTATGGCCTCACAGAGCCACGCGGATTCATTCCACTCAAACAGGTGGTTCTTCTGGAAGCCGGAACAGACAGCCCCCCATTCCAGTTCGGCCAGAGCACCAGTGATTCCACCATCGGCCTGGTCGAAGAAAACTGTATCAGCCTCTGGGCGGATCCCTCGATGAATGTGCGCATCACCTTTGGTCTTGGATTTCAGGGGAAACGCCTGGTGCTGACCAACAGCAGCCCGGAAAAGCCTTTTGGAGAGGGATTCCTTTTCGACCGGATCAGCACCATCCCCTCCATGGTTCTTCAGGGAGCCAGGGATATGTGGAATCTGGATTCACTGCGCATAGAGAAGCTCGAAGCCCATGGTGTCCAGAATCCACGCATCCGGAAGCTGCATGAAGAATCGCGCCAGTACCTCGACAAAGCCGGGCAGGCCCTCGAGTCTCTCGATTACCTGGAATACCGATCCAGCAGCGAACGCGGCTGGGCGCTTGAAAGCAAAGCCTACAGCGAACTTTATACCATCACCAACAACATGATCCGCGGTGTGCTGTTCTACCTGGCATTGCTGGTTCCATTTGCTTATTGCTTCGAACGCCTGCTGTTTGCGGCCGCAACCATCCGCGGGCGCATCCTCGGAATGATGGCTGTCTTCGCAATCAGTTTTCTCGGGCTGGTGATGGTGCATCCGGCATTCCGTTTCGCCAAAACACCTCTGGTGGTGCTTCTGGCCTTCCTGATTCTCTCACTGGCGGTTGCGGTCATCGCCCTGATCATGGGCAAATTCGACCGTCTGCTGCTTCAGCAGAAAATGATGGCGGTGGGGATTCATGAAGACAGCGCGAACCTTGGAGGCACCATCGCGCGCGCCATCGACCTGGGCATATCGAACATCCGGCGGCGCCCCCAGAGGTGCTTCCTGACTGCCGCAACCATTGTTCTGATCACATTCACCCTGCTGTCATTCACTTCGCTCGTCCCGGAAACCAGCATCTCGATTCTGCAACACCCCAAAGGCGAACCGGTTTACCGCGGACTTCTGGCACGGGATCGTGGCTGGATGCCCATCCCGCTGCCGCTGTATCAATCCCTGAAGCGAACCTTTGGGAGTGAAGAGGGAGCCGGCTCGGAGATCACATCGAGCACCCGATCCGACCTGGCCCATGCAGCTCTGTGGTGGCGGGGCGGGCCTGGTTCTTCTCGGATACTCTTGGAAACCTTTCCCAGATCGATCTCTCCCCGGCCGCCTCCAGCCAGGCCGCATCCCTGCCTGAAAGCGCCTCACAACCTGGCTTTTTCACCTCTGTCGCCCTGCTGGGCATGGAACCCACCGAACCCAGGGTCAGCGGAATCGATTCCGCCCTGGTGGCCGGTTCCTGGTTCAGCCAGGGAGGACCAGATGGGAATTATCCTCCCGCTGCATATCGCAAAATTCCTCGGGTATGGGCCGCAGGATATCGGCAAGGGGGTGCTGGTGTATGGCGAGAACCTTCCCCTCATCGGACTGCTCGATTCAGCGAAAGTGGACAAGATTATCGATATCGATGGCGAGCCGATCATGCCGGTCAACTTCTCGCTCCAGACACTGATGAGGGCCAACCGGACCGAGCAGGTCGTTCCCGACACGCTCGAAGATTATGTGCATTATTCCAGCGACCAGGTCGCCATTGTTCCGCTCAAGATGGCCCTCCGCCTGGGAGCCTCCTTCCGCAGCATCGGCATCCGTGTCGGCCCTGGGATGGATGTGAGGAAGGAAGCCGAGGGATATGCCCGCCGTTCCAACCAGACCATCCTCGCTTCCGATGGCGAGACCGTAAACCTGTATGCCTCTCTCGACCGGAGCCGTGTCAATGCCGCCGCTGAAATTATTGTCCCGGTCCTGCTGGCCTTCCTGATGGTGCTGGGAACCATGCTCGGTTCAGTCTATGAACGGAGAAGCGAGATTTTCATTTATAACTCAGTCGGCCTTTCCCCGACTCATGTCTCCATGCTGTTCCTGGCGGAATCGGCTGTTTATGCCATTCTTGGCGCCAGCCTGGGATATCTCCTGGGGCAGATCGTCTCACGACTGTTGTTCGTTTCCGGCCTGCTGGAAGGGCTGACTCTCAATTACTCCGCCGGTTCGACCGTTTTCGTGACCGGGCTGACCATGTTCATTGTCCTTCTCTCCACCCTGTTCCCGATGCGCCAGGCTTTTCTCGCAGCGGTTCCCGAAACCAAAGAAGCGAACCCGGAAGGCGAGGAGGAGAGCGGAGAGCGGCTGAGCATCTTCCTCCCCTTTGTGACCGACCGCCAGAGTGTGGAGGCCATGCAGGCATACATGCTGGAATTCCTGGAAGGGGTCCAGGGTGTTTCGGTCGGACAGCTGGCGGTGGAAGATCTCCAGGTGGGTGTCCTCGAGGAGGAAGGCCTCAGCAGCCCGGTCCTGAAATTCCGCGCCTGGCTGGCTCCTTCGATCTCGGGATCAGCCATGATGCCGTGCTGAGTGTCCGCTTTCGCCCGGACCGTGGGGTGTTCCAGTATCACCTGACCGCCCGCAGGCACTCCGGAGATCAGCAGAACTGGAAGCGCCTCACCCCGCGTTTTATCGGCAGCCTTCGAAAGCAGCTGCTCATGTGGCGCATCCTCTCACGCCAGGAGCACAGCCAGTATGCCGAACGCGGAGAGCGTTTATTCTCAGGAAATGTGAGCAGCGAGTGTGGATGACAGCCGCCCCATGAAAGAAGAACTCGAGATCCCTTCCGCCCTGGAACCCTCCGACCAGGATGCGCTCGAAAGAGGACCCTATGTCGATGGGTTTACCGGGAAAACCATCCTGGGCGCCTTATTCGTCGCCTTTATCATGATGCCCGGATCGATTTACCTCGGGCTGGTCGCCGGGCAGTCCCTCGGACCCGCTGCCGAATGGGTCACGATCATCCTTTTCGCCGAGCTTTCACGGCGCAGCTTCACTCAGCTCAAACGGCAGGAAATATTCATCCTGTTCTATGTCGCATCGAGCCTGGCCGCAGTCGCTCTCGCGCACCTGGCCCTGGCGGGAGGGCCTTTCGCCGGCACCATCTGGAACCAGTACCTGGTCCAGTCCCCGCAAACCCAATCCATCGCGGACCGAATTCCTGACTGGGTGGTTCCCCCTGCCGGCTCACCCGCCATCCAGCGGCGCAACCTCGCGGACCCCGGCTGGTGGTGGAGTGCTTCCCGCGGGATCCTTTCGCCGGTCCTGCTGATCGTCATCGGCCAGATATTCGGGCGGATGATGTGGCTGGGAATGGGGTACCTGCTGTTCCGGCTGACCTCGGATGTCGAAAGGCTCCCCTTCCCCCTGGCCCCCATCGCAGCCGAAGGAGCGACCGCCCTGGCTGAATCCACCGACCGGGATGAAGGCTTCCTGGCCCGCCGGAAAAAGAACTGGCGCTGGAATGTCTTCAGCTTCGGCGCCTGCCTCGGAATTGTCTTCGGCATTGTCTATGTCTTTCTCCCGGTCAGCACCGGCCTGTTCATGGCCAAGCCGATCATGCTTCTTCCAATTCCCTTTATCGACTTCACCAATCGCATCGAAGGCCTGCTGCCGGCCAGCCTGGTGTCGGTCAGTTTCGATGCCGCACTGTTCCTTGCCGGCATGATCCTCCCCTTCCCCCTGGTGATGGGAACCTTCGCAGCGATTCTGCTGACCAGTGTTTTCGGAAATCCCATCCTGCAGCACCTGGGTGTTTTCAAACACTGGCGGCCTGGAAATGGATTGCTGGTCAACCAGATGATCCTGAGTTTCGATTTCTGGATGAGTGTCTCGCTTGGCTTTGCCGCCGCAGTCGCCATTATCGGGCTTTACAGCATCGTCAAAATCCTGCTGGCAGGAAGGAAAGCCTCCGAGGTGGCCGTTGCTCCCCCCGCCTGGGTGAATGACCCCGGAGAACCTCCTTACCGCACACCCAGCCCTGAACGAGGTGATTTCCCGGTAGTCCTGTGCATCCTGGGCTTTGTCATCTCAATATCCGTCTACATCTGGATCTGCCACCTCCTTGTGCCCGATTTCCCTGTCTGGATCATCGTCGTTTTTGGATTCATCTGGACCCCGATTCAGTCCTATGTCTCCGCACGCCTGGTCGGCATGACCGGCACCGGAATCTCCACACCTTTCCTCAAGGAGACTGTTTTCATTTTGAGCGGCTACAAGGGGGTGGATATCTGGTTCGCGCCGATTCCGCTGGCGGATTATGGGGGTGTGGCGCAACGGTTCCGGGAGCTCGAGCTCACCCGCACCCGCTTTGTTTCCATTGTCAAAGCCGAAGCGCTGATGCTGCCGATCAGCCTGGTCTCCAGCTTTCTTTTCTGGTGGCTGTTCTGGAGCATGAACCAGGTTCCTTCGGAGACCTTTCCATTCGCCACACGGACCTGGCCGGTTGCAGCCCGCCAGACCTACCTGATCCTGACTGCCAACAGCTCGGAGCAGCCATTGCTTCTTCAGGCGCTGAAGCTGCCTGTCATTCTTTCCTCACTCGGCATCGGGATGGGGGTCTATATGCTGCTGGCTCTGCTGGGGCTGCCGGTGACATTTTTCTATGGCCTGATCGGAGGAGTCGGTGCTCCGCTGCATGCCGGGCTTCCCCTGTTTGCCGGAGCGCTTCTGGGGAGGTTTTATTTCCGCCGCAAGTTCGGTGAGGAAAAATGGAACCGTTATATCCCGGTCGTGGCGGCAGGGTTTGCCTGTGGGATGGGACTCTCCGGGATGCTGGCGGTGGCTGCGGCAATCATCTCCCAGTGCACCCGCGAGCTGCCCTTCTGATTCTTTTTATAGGACGGATGAAATGGGTGTCAGGAAGGCTGCCCCTCTCTGTTGAAAACCATATTGCCTTCGTAAAAGGTCATGTCCACCTGGAGGGCTGAGATATCCTGACTGGAGACCCGGGCCGGATCCCCCGACAGGACCACCAGATCGGCTGAGGCTCCGTCAGCCAGAAGTCCCTTTTTGCAAGGCTCGGCAGCTGTGTGTGAGAAACGGCTGCACAAAGCTTCCAGGCCTTCAACGAGCGTCAATCCCATTCCTTTTTGAGCTGGGTCGGTGGCCACTTGAAGGGCTTTGAGCGGTGACCAGCCCCCGAGAGGCTCCATCGAACTGAACCGGAGCGCCGCACCCGCCTGCTTCCAGGCATTCAGGGGATGAGCGCGATTCCAACGGTTGCCCCAGTAGGTCTTTCCAGCATCGCTTTCGGTGACTTTCTTGATGGGATTGCAGCACAGGCCCAGGCGGCACTTCGGGATTCCCTGCAGATCCTCCTCTGAAACCAGGTCTCCCCCGGCAATCAGGGCAGTGTGCATCCCACACCCGAATCCTGTTTTCTGGAGAGTTTCGATTACTGTCCGGCAGGCCGCATCCCCGGAAGCATGGAACAGCACATCCCAGCCACTTGCCAGGCACCACCTCGCCAGATCCTCGAGTTCCTCTCCAGGTGTGATCTGAATGCCATGCAGATCCCAGTTCACCACATAAGGCTCGAGCATCCAGGCGGTTCGTGACAGCAGTGTTCCATCCACTGCAGCCCATAAAGCCCCGATCGAAAATCCGGACACCCTTGCCCCGGTCTTCCAGCCCCGCTCTGCACACAATTCCCGGTCGTGGTTATGGACATGAAGTGTGAGGTCAAAATCCAGGCCCAGGGGTTTGTCGATCCGGGTCAAGAGTTCGATTTCCCCCTGCAGGGCCAGAGTCGATGCCGCAGTCACACCCACCGAATGGTAATATCGCACAATGTCCCGCAAGGCGTTTTCCAGAACATCCGTTTCCGGTCTGGGAAGGAATGGCCGAACCAGATCCACCGCACTTTCTTTCAGGATTCCTGTGGCGGCTCCGGTAGTCGAATCACGCTCGATTTCTCCGCCCGGTGGGTTGGTGGTGTCCCGCCGAATTCCGATCTGCTCCAGTGCCATTGAATTTGTCCAGGCCACACGGCCATCGGAGCTCAGCAGGAAAACGGGATGATGCGGTGATACCAGGTCGAGATCGGCGCGATGCGGAAAACGCTGCCATCCCCAGTGGCTTTTATTCCAGCCATACCCGGCAATCCATTCTACCCCGTTCTGA
>LMZT01000106.1 GCA_001567115.1 Candidatus Hinthialibacteria bacterium OLB16
TGATCCTTGTATGGATCGCACTATAATTTTTGGAGGGGTGCCCATTCGACCGGGCCAACCTCCAAGGAGAAAGCTTTTCAGCTCTCGAATGGCAAGAGGAAAAAACAAATCGGGAATAAAACCTGAAACACCGGTTCGTGCACCGGAAATAGAGAAGGCTCCATTACCTGTCGAGCCGGATCCGGAGCGCTTTTCCGCCCTGGAGTACCTTGTAGTTAATGCGGTTTTCTGGTTGTTTTGCGTGATTAACCTGCTTGTGGCAAGATGGTTCATGGGAGAGGCAACAGGCCTGTACTTCTTTTTTGGAGTCATGGCACTCGGTTTCACTTTTGCTTGTCTCCTTTCCTATCTCCATGACCGTTTTTATGAGGATGACCTGCCCGAGTCGGAATCACCCTGAGAATCCAGCCTGAACCGCACGGCTGCAACCCTCTTTTTCCTTCCCGAAGAGCACAAGGCTTTCCCCTGAATCTGTTTCTGCAGGGAAAAATGAAAATTGTGACTGGCCAGGTAATGGCTGCCATCGATCGTGGTGCGATCCGGGACTGGGGGATACCCTCTCTTTCCCTGATGGAACATGCAGGCTGGAGTGTTGCCTGTGAGCTTCACCGCCTGTGCCAGGATCCCACAACCCCCATCCTGTTTTTGTGTGGCCGGGGGAACAATGGCGGTGATGGATTCGTCGCTGCCCGTCACCTGCTCGGATGGGGCTACCGCCCGAAAGTCCTCTTGAGCCACCCTGTGGAAAAACTCTCCGGTGATGGACGTGTGAACTTTGAGAGATATTCACAGTGCCCATTCGCTGATTGGAATGCCTGGGGGGATGTATCGGATCATTACATCTTTTCAAACCAGCCGGTGGTGGTCGATGCGCTCCTCGGGACCGGTTCGAAAGGTGCGCCGGAGGCCCCCTTAAAGGACATGATTCGACTGGCCAACCAGGAAGCCCGCTGGATCCTGGGAGTGGATATGCCCTCCGGGGTGGATTCGGTGGATGGGAGTGCAGAAGGAGAAGCCCCCTGGTGCCGTTCCACCTTGACCTTTGGGTTGCCGAAACAGGGGCACTTTCTCCGCGATGGGCTGGATCTTACCGGATCGCTCTCCGTGGCGGATATCGGCTTTCCCCGGGATCTGCTGGAAAGTGCAGAAGCAGAAGCTGAGTTGATCACCGGGAAATGGGTCCGTTCGCATCTTCCCAGTTATGCAATTTCAGCCCATAAAGGGGTGAAAGGGCGCACTCTGCTGGTCGCGGGGTCGCCGGGCATGCTGGGGGCGGCCATTTTGGCCGCCAAAGCCTGTCTGGCTTCGGGGAGCGGGTTGGCCACCCTTGCCCTCCCCAGGTCGCTGAATCTGGCTGCCAAAGCTGCTGTCCCGGAGGTAATGACCCTCCCGCTTCCTGAAACCCTGGATGGCTCGATATCCAAGGAATCGCTGGGAATTCTGATGGATGCTGCATCGCGAATGGATGCAGCCGGGATCGGACCTGGCCTGGGGGGCCACCCTGAAACAGCCGAATTGGCCTGTCATTTCATCGAAGCCTGCCCTGTTCCGCTGGTCATCGATGCGGATGGTTTGAACTCGCTGCAATTGTCTGGGGCAGGAAAGATTCTGGGGAAAAGATCCGGGAGCACAGTGCTGACACCTCATCCGGGTGAAATGGGGCGGCTGGTGGGGATCACCCCAGAGGAAGTTGAAAGCGACCGTTGGAAGGTCGCAAGGCAGGCGGCGGAAGACTTGAAATGCACCATTCTGTTGAAAGGTGCAGCGAGTGTGATTGCCACACGGGGCAGCCTGTTGAAGGTCAACCGAACCGGCCATCCGGCGATGGCGCAAGGTGGGATGGGTGATGCACTGACAGGGATGATCCTGTCATTGCTGGGGCAGCTGAAAGATGCCCATGTATCCGCCTGCCTCGCCGCATTTCTCCATGGCCGGGCAGGAGAACAGGCGGTCAGAGATGGATGCGGGCTGTCGATCAGCGCCGGGGCATTGGCCGACAGAATAGGAACAGCAGTTCGTAGTGTCATGGGGGGAAACTGAGGATCACCAGCGGTGTGATTCCAGAGACCGAAAAGACTGAAAGAAAGGATGATGCCTGAATGGAAATTTTTACCGGCATTTTACTGGCAATAATCTGTTTGATTCTCGGCCTTGGGGCGGGTTACTGGATTCGCCAGATGATTTTTGAAAGGGATATCGAGAGTGCGCATCGCCAGGCTCAGAGAATTATCGCCGAGGCCCAGAAAGAGGCCCAGGCACGCCGCCGCGAGGCTGTTGTTGAAGCAAGGGAGGAGCTCAGCGAGGAAAAGAAAGCCTTTGAAAAGGAATCCCGGGAGGTTCGCCAGGAACTGATTCAACTCGAGAAACAGCTTGCCAACCGCGAGGAAAGCCTGGACAAGCGCGCGGAAAGTTTTGATGAAAAAGAACGCGAAATCGAAAAGAAAAACAAGACACTTGAAGGCAAGCTGAAAGGGCTTGATGAAAAAGAAGAGGAGCTGCGTGTCAGCCTGGAAAAACAGCGCCAGATTCTGGAGACCATCGCCGGAATAACCGAGCAGCAGGCCCGCCAGCTGCTGCTTGAAAACCTCGAACACGAAATGCAGCGGGAGCAGGCCCTGATCATCAGCCGCTACGCCGAAGAGACCAAGGAGATCGCCAAGCGGAAGGCGCGCGAAATCCTGGTCAGCACCATTCAGAGAATCGCCTCTGAAGAAGTCCAGGAATCGACAGTCAGCACTGTTCCATTGCCGAGTGATGACATGAAAGGCAGGATCATCGGGCGTGAAGGAAGAAACATCCGGGCCTTCGAGTCGGTAACAGGCATCAACCTGATCATCGATGACACCCCGGAAGCGGTGGTTCTGTCAGGATTCGACCCAATCCGCCGTGAGGCGGCCCGCCAGACCCTTGAGCGGCTGCTGGCGGATGGGCGCATTCATCCCGGACGGATCGAGGAAATCCACCACAAGGTCCTCAAGGAAATGGATGAGACCATCAAAGAAGCAGGCGAAACCTCAGCGCTGGATGCCGGGGTTCCAAACTTGAATCCCGATCTCATCCGCCTGCTGGGCCGAATGAAGTACCGGACCTCTTATGGGCAGAATGTCCTGGCCCATTCGGTGGAGGTGGCGCATATCTCGACCATGCTGGCGAATGAGCTTGGAGCCGACCCGAATGTCGCCAAACGTGCCGGCCTTCTGCATGACATCGGAAAATCCATTGACTGGGAGATGGAGGGTTCGCATGTCACCATCGGTGTCCAGCAGTTGCGGCGCTGCAAGGAAAAAGAGGAAGTGATCCATGCCGTTGAAGCACATCATGGGGATGTCGAACCCAAGTCGGTCGAAGCGGTGCTGGTCCAGATTGCCGATGCGGTTTCAGCTTCGCGTCCGGGTGCCCGGCGTGAAACCCTCGAAACCTATATCAAGCGCCTCGAGCAGCTCGAGGCGATCGCCACTTCCTTCAAGGGAGTGGAAAAATCATTCGCAATTTCCGCTGGACGGGAAGTTCGCATTGTGGTCGAGCCTTCCAAGGTGGATGATATCGGCGCCGCCAAGATGGCACGGGATATCAGCAAGCGGATCGAGGAGGAATTGCAGTATCCGGGCCAGATCAAAGTGACCGTTCTACGGGAGATGCGTGCCACCGAATACGCGCGTTAAGCAATGTGAATCAGAGAAAACTTCAAGCCACCCTCTCGTTCATCGGGGGGTGGCGCTGGTTTTTTATGTTCATCACGACTGCCTTCAAGCCCAGTGGGATCTGGAGGCTTACCTCGAGGCGGCGCGTGCCATCCGTGCCGGTGAGAATCCTTACCCCCTGCCGGATGAGAACAAGGAAGTTTTTCTTACAAATCTCACCATCTATGTGTATCCCCCGCTGTTCGCCAGACTGCTTTCGCCCATTGCCGGTTTTGACGCCACTATCCTGAAAATTGGCTGGCTGCTGCTGCAATGCATCGCCTTTGAAAGCCTTTACTGGCTGGGGTTGAGGCTGCTGGGGAGATCTCCTGCGAGAATCACCTGGCTTTTTTTTCATGCCCTGGCTTTGCTTTATGATGGCGTCAACACAGACATGCGCGCCGGGAATACCGCTCTGATCGAAGCTACGATTCTCACAGCCTGGGCGGCCTTGCATCTCAGCAGGCCGGTTCTTTCCGGAATGCTGCTGGGATGGCTGGCTGCGGTCAAACCCCTGGTCGTTTTTGTGTTGATCCGTGACCTGGTGTGCAGGAATTTCCGCCCACTGCTGGCCTCAACCCTGGCGATCCTCCTCCTGTACGGGTTCATGCAGCTCGATGGAAACCTGTTTTCAGAATACCGGACCTTTTTGAAATCACGAACCTTTCAGAGGATCATGGATGAGCATACTGTGGGTATCTACAACAGTGCGACAGTCTCGGTGGGTTTTCGGCTGTTTACAGATCAGACTCTGTTCAAACCCCTGGTGAATATTCCCTTACTGGCCTACCTGTTCACCTTCGGAGCACCGATCGGCCTGTGGCTCCTGGTGTTTTCCACCTGGCGGAAGATGGAAGAGGCCGGGATCGGGTCATTCGACCGGAACCGTCTGGGATTTTTCCTGCTCCTTCCGACCGTCCTGCTCACGATTCCACGAGTTGCCGATTACACACTGGTATGGCTGCTGGTGCCGCTGTTTTTCGGAGGGTGGGAAGCCTGGGAGAAGCGCATGCCTGCCACCCTTATGCTGTTTGGAGTGGCTGCTCTGATCGGGAATCTGCCGGTGCGCCCCTCCCGGCTTGTGGAACTGACATATTCCTATCACCTGCTGCATTACCGGTATGTATCGCTGGTATTGTTCTGGTGTGGCTGCTGCTGCCTGGCATGGGGGAGGATCCGGAGACAATCGCGGGAGAAGAGGGTCTCTCCTCCCGCGGATCCTGACAGGCAGGCTACCTGAGTTTCTTTTCGAGGCGTGAGAGGGCCTCGAGGGCTTTGCGGCTCAGGCGTGGCTTGCTTTTCTGAACAGGGGCCGAATGAG
>LMZT01000107.1 GCA_001567115.1 Candidatus Hinthialibacteria bacterium OLB16
CCCCCTCGCCCCCTTGTCATTCCCACGAAAGTGGGAATCCAGAAAATTTGGCGCGGACCATGGATCCCCGCTTTCGCGAGGATGACAAAAGGGGAGAGGGGATAAGGATGACGGAAGGGAAAGGATAAAATTGGCCCGAGGGGAATGCGCTTCAGAATGGGAAGCGCACCGGCATGGGAAACAACCTTTATATGGGCAGGGGCAGTTCCACCCCCAGAATCTTTCAGGAATTGAGACTTAATTGCCTCTGGGAATTCGAGCATCCGAGCCGGGATGGATCCCTTGAGAGATCAGGCCGCCACAGTCACATCCTCTTCGCCGAGAGGAGCGCCAACATCTGAAATTCTCATAGAAGCACTGGGTCAGACAACACTCTCCTGGTTCTTGTACTGCAGTTCATAGAGGCGGTAATAAATCCCGCGTTTCGAGAGCAGCTCCTCATGAGAGCCGCTTTCGGCAATATGCCCATGGCTCATCACAATGATCCGGTTGCAGTTCTGAATAGTCGAGAGACGGTGAGCCACAATCAGGCTCGTGCGCCCTTCGGTAAAGCGCAAGAGCGCCCTCTGGATGATCCTCTCGGTTTCTGTATCGATGCTCGAGGTGGCTTCATCGAGCACCAGGATGGAGGGATCATGAGCCAGTGCTCTGGCGAATGAGATCAGCTGGCGTTCACCCACAGATAGAACCCGGCCTTTTTCTCCGAGTTCGGTGAAATATCCCTTGGGGAGACGGTCAATAACCGATTGAATCCCGAGTTCCTGAATGACCCTGTCCACATCGGAGCGTTGAATCTGTGGGTTTCCCAGAGTGATATTGTCCAGGACCGAACCAGAGAACAGGAATACATCCTGCAGAACAATCCCGATGTTGCGCCGCAAATTGGATTGCGCCCAATTGCGGACATCATCCCCATCCACTCGAATGCTCCCCTTCTGGACATCATAAAAACGGCTGAGAAGGCTCATGACTGTCGATTTCCCAGAGCCTGTGGCTCCGACAAAAGCGACCCGTTCACCCGGGGAAATCATGAAACTGATATCCTTGAGGACAGGTTCGCCGGGATTGTATTCAAACCAGACATGCTCAAACTCGATCTGCCCTTTCGCCTGGCGTACCGAATGGGGAGCCGGCGGATCTGCAATTGCAATCGGCTCATCGAGCAGCTTGAAAATCCGTTCAGAGGCAGCCATTGCGGATTGAAGTGTTCCGTACTGTGCCGAAAGTTCCCGGATCGGCTGAAAGAATTTGAACAGGTATTCGATGAATGCCACCAGTGTTCCCAGGGTTACAGCTCCCGCGAAAACCTGGTAGGCGCCGGCCCATAAAACCAGCCCGATCCCGAGTGTCGAAATAATTTCCACAACTGGAAAGAAGACAGCATAGGCGGCGATGGTCTGCATATTGGCTTCGTAATGATCCCAGTTCAGCTGTTTGAATTTTTCCAGGTTTCTTTCTTCACGGACAAACGCCTGAACAGTCTGAAGCCCTGTCACATTTTCCTGGAGAAAGGAGTTCAGCTTCGCAATGCGAGTCCGGACCGCACGAAATCCTTCACGCGACCAGATGCGGAAATAGCGTGAAACAAGGGCGATGAAAGGCAGGATGCTCAGTGCGGTCAGAGTCAATGGAAGGCTCAGCCAGACCAGAATCGCCAGGATGCCGATGAACAGGAAGATCGATCCGAAGATCAGTGTGACTCCCTCTGAGAACAGCTCGTTCAGAACTTCGATGTCCCCGGTGACACGGGTCATCAAGCGGCCTACCGGTGTACGGTCGAAGAAAGACAGAGACTGCTGCTGAATCCGCTCGAAAAGGGCGATGCGGAGGTCATACATGACATGCTGCCCGGTGCTGTTGACCAGCAGGATATAGGCAAACTGGAGGGCATATTCGAGGCACATCGTGATGAAAAAGACCAGCAGCAGAAGGCCCAGCTCCCTGAAGTCGTGGTTTGGAATCGAGTGATCAATGGCATGGAGAACCAGCAACGGTTGAATGAGCGAAAAACAAGCCACTGTCATCGAAAGGCCGACCGATGCAAAGATCCGCTTCCGGTAGGGGCGGAGATACCCCCACAGCCGCTTTGCCAGGCGGGAATCGTAGGCCTTGCCGAGTATTTCCTCTTCAAGAATCTCTGCCATCAACCAGCCAGCCCTTCCAGTTCGGCTTCAATCAGCTGATGGCGGTGAATCGATGCATAAATCCCATCCAGGCGGATCAGATCATCGTGTGATCCCTGTTCCACGATCCTGCCCTGTTCCAGCACGACAATCCAATCGGCATTCTGGACCGAGGAGATCCGGTGTGAGATCAACAGTGTGGTGCGCCCCCGCATAACATGGCGCAGCCCATGAAGAATCTGCTCTTCGGTGTGTGTGTCCACCGCAGAAAGGGCATCATCCAGGATCAGCACCAGGGGGTCGATGGCTATCGCACGGGCAATCGCCGCACGCTGCCTCTGCCCGCCGGAAAGTGTGATGCCTCTTTCCCCCACGAGAGTTTCATACCCTTTAGGAAATTCGACAATATTTTCATGCAGCGCTGCCAGGCGGCTGGCTTCTTCGATGACACCATCCGCCACAAACTCCTCCGGAGGAAGGCCGAACCCGATATTCTTCCGGACTGTGCTGGAAAACATGAAATGATCCTGTGAAACCAGGCCGATCATCCTGCGAAGATTTTTGAGGCGATACTGCCTCAAGGGGATGCCATCCAGAAGAATCTCTCCTTCATCAGGGTCATAGAACCTCGGAATGAGATGGGAGAGAGTGGATTTCCCGGAGCCGGTCGCCCCAATGACACCCAGGGTGGCCCCGGGTGGAATGGTGAGATCGATCGAATCAAGAACCTTTCGGCCAGGCCGGTACCCGAATGACACCCCGCGGAATTCAATTTCTCCACGGCGTGGCAGCTCCTCAACTGGATTTTCCGGATCCCGAATGGATGGCTGCTCATTAAAAACCTCATTGATCCGAATGAGCGATGCCACACCGCGTTGAATGACATTCAACACCCATCCGATGGAGATCATCGGGAACAGCAGCATGCTCATATACAGCAGGAAGGCGGCAAAATCCCCCACATGAAAGGTCTCGGATGAAACCATCATGAGCACACTGCCCACACTCAGAACCACAAACCTTCCCAGGTTATGGCTGAAACTGAAAAAGGGATATAACACCCCCTCTGCTCGAAAATAATGCAGGTTCTTTTCGAGGTAGCCCTGATTCAGCTCCCGGATCGCTTCAACTTCACCCGCCTCACGGACATAGGCTTTCACAACACGAATCCCGGCCAGGTTCTCCTGCACCCTGGTGGATATCCTGGAATACTGCTCCTGAACCAGAGTGAATCGATCATGGACCATTCGTGCGAGACGGTTGGTTCCAATCGCCATGATCAGGGGTGGAAACAGTGCGATCAGAGTCAAGGAAGGGGAGAGCAGCATCATCCCGATCAGCGAGCCGGTCATCATGAACAGGGTGTTGAATGGATACATCAACCCGGGACCGAGCATCGAACGCACCTGGTTGAGATCATTGGTCGCACGGGCAATGATGTCCCCGGTGGTCATCCTGTCGAACCAGGCCGGAGGCATCGCCAGGAGATGATCGAACAGATCATTCCTCAAATCATATTCGATCTTACGGCTGATGCCGATCAGAACCCAGCGCTGGTAAAAGCGGAACAACGCGCTCACCAGGGCAAATGCCAGCAGCATCCAGAACAGCTGCATCAACCGGTTCGGGCCTCTCAGGTAGCTCATGGCCACACGGTCGAGTCCTCTGGACTGGAATTTCCAGATGGCTGGAATCAGATGGGTCTGGTGCACCGATTGTGCGATCAATGACTCGAGGAGAAGGATCGGCCCCTTCAATGAAAGGGTCCGGGATTCCTCTTCGATATGTTTAAGTGTTTTGCTGACCAGCAGGGGAATGACATTCGCGGTGGCGGCTGTCATCAGGACACAGAAAATCCCGATCGATAATCCTTTTTTGTATCTTTTCAGATAAGGGAAAAGGGAGGGGAGTTCCTTTCGTGCAGCTGCAAGCCCTGATACTGGAGCAGATTCCTGTTCCTCTCTCATGCCCACTTCAGAGCGCTTTCATCCGATATCCCGTATATGCCTGAGAAATTCTTCAGCTGTGAGCACATCCGCAATCCTCTTGTGTTTCAGGTAATTCCCTTTCGAATCATAAAACTCGATCACCGGTACAGCGAACACCCCCTGCCGATGCTGAATTTCACGGATTTCTGCATTCCGTCCGATTTCTGATAGGTTGACCTGGATGGTTACATATCCCTCAAGGGCTTCCTGGACTTTGGGGTCATTGAACACCTCATGTTCGATCTCATCGCATTTCGGACACACATTGGTACGGTAATCAACAATGACAGGTTTCCCCAGATCTTGTGCATGTGCCAGGTCCGTTATTGGAGAGCTCCTGCGCCACTGGATGCCTTCATCCTCTGAAGAGGCTGGAAGATTCCCGGCAGTCACCGAAACCACCTGGTTCCCGTTTCCTCCCGGAAGCCAGCCATGATGAATGGCGAATTTCTGCAGCGGGATGCTGCCGGCAAGGATCGCTGCCAGGGTGACAAATGACAAAACCCCGCGAGACCATCCCTCGAACCCGTGGTTTCTGGTATGCACAAAAGTCGCCACTCCCAGGCAATAGGCGGTGGTCAGCCCCCACAACCAGCCGGGAGACAGTACAAAGTGCATCCAGTAAATCGCCAGGCCGAAGAGCAGCAGCCCGAAAAAGTCCTTGACCGCCACCATCCAGGCTCCAGCCTTGGGAAGGTACTGGATGGAGCTGGAGAAAGTCGCAATCACAAAAAACAGCACTCCGATTCCCCAGGCATAAACGAAGAGCAGCCAGAATCCCAGAAAGAAACTTTGTGTTTTCGCGACCCAGGTCAGAATGCCGAGCAGGATCGGTTCGCCGCATGGGGCAAAGACAATGCTGCTCACCAGCCCCATCAGGAAGGCGCCCAGGTATCCCTTGCGATTGACCTGCGAGGCAGCGCTCACCCAGCTGGAGGGGAGGTAAAAGGTGAATATATCCAGCATCGACAGGCCAAGAATGACATAGAAGGCTGCCACAATGCTGATCAGCCAGGGGTTTTCCATCATCGCTCCAAATACAGTCCCAACCGCTGCCGCCAGAACCCCCAGGCTGGCATAAGAGAGCGCAACCCCCATGATATAGGTGGCTGCCAGCGAGCAGGCCATTATTTTCGATTTAACCTCTTTGGCTCCAAAGATCGCCACAGTCGCCGGTATCATGGGGTAAACACATGGAGTGAAGCTGGTCAGAATTCCTCCCAGAAACGCCAGGAAAAAGACCAGCAGCAGGCTCTTCTTAACCGCTCGCTCGACCAGCGTCGTATCCTGAAGCCCATTGGCTCCGAAAACACCGGACTGTTCCTCTGAGCCGATTCCTGAATCGGCTGATGGCGGTGCAGCACCGGCTGTGGCATGGACCAGAGGGATGATGGATGTTGCGGCATCCTCAGGCTCCAGCTGCGGCGACATGGGATCCACCCACTTCACCATCAGGTTATTAGCCCGGAGCTCTCCGGAAGCCTGGACAAGCGATCCGCTCACCAGAAACGATTCGGGAGGATAACAGGCGCCTTTCAATCCATCGGTGCACCCCTGGCAGGTCAAACGGATTTCAAATGGGCGATCTGGCGCTGAACCACTTTCATCCCAGCTGATAGGCAGCAGGATCGAGCCGGGGGTTCTCAGGATTTCTTCAGTCTCATCACGGATATCCATGTAATAGGATTCGCGTTTGGAAACATCCGCCGCTCCGGCGATGAGATCCCTGCCTTTGATCTTTTCGATCTGGAGAGTTGAAAGAATCAGGTGGGCTTCCTGGCTGCAGGCAAATGGGACTGCGATCTGCCCTTTGGTTCTGTTGGTGGAATTCCACTGGGGAGCATCGACTCGAAAAGGAGTCTTTCCACTCTTTGCAGAGCCTGCCGGGAGTGGTGCAGCTGAGACATGATCCGGTGGATTTGGATTGGACAGATCTGGAAGATCGAGGAGTGAAAGTGGATTATCCAGAAGGCTGGCCTGCTCATCCTGAACAGCGGCTGGTGTGGCAGGACTTCCTTGAGGCAAACTCTCAGTCTGCAGGGAAGGTGTTTGGGATTTCTGCTGGACATAAGGGCGCAGAACCTCGAGCCATTCATCCTTGGTTTTCGCTTCAGCAAATGTCTTTTCCTTTTTCCCTTCCGGATTGAAGAGGATCGCAAAGGGGTTGGCACCATACTCCTCATCGACCACCTGCCGGAAGCGCACATCCGAGCTGGGCGCCTTGTAAAAACGCTGGAAAGGGATCTTTAGCTGATCGAGAAGGCGGGCCGCCTGGTCATATCGGGCGGGGGGATCCACATTCACCTCGCACATCACCAGGCCGCTGGGAGCCAGCTCATTGAAAACTTCAATCAACCCCGGCATTTCTTCAATACAGGGTTCACAGGTGACTTCCCAGAACACCACAAAGGTATATTTGCCTTTAAAACTTTCAACAGTTGTGGGCCAGGTTTCCGGAGTGACCCCCTTTCCGAGGGAGGCCGGAGCATCTTCACCCCAGGCAATGGGAGTAAGAAGGGCAAAGGCCAGAATCAAAAGGACTAATGGCCTGAAATTCTGAAAAGTGGATAAAAATCTGAATAACTGAAACTGATTGACCGCCATTTAACAGGTTAGACCTCGAATTTCATCAGGAAGATTACTTAATTGAACGAATCACATCAGGTTTTGTTATGGGGATTGGCTTATCCTGCAACACCGCCTCCACCAGCTGATTCCATTCATCCAGGGTGAGCGCATCGGCGATGGTGACAATTTTCGCTCCCTGACGATTGTAAATCACTGAAAATGGATCAGCCCCATATTCCGGATCAACCGCCTTACGGAACTCGGTATCGGAGCCGGGAGCCTTCAGGTAAACCGGAAATGAGAGGCCGGAGTCGCTGACAAATTTTTCCACTTCAGGCCAGCGCCGTTCCGTGTCGGAATTCAAGCCGATAATGACCAGCCCCCTGTTTTTATACTGCTGGTAAATTTTATCGAGATGGGGAAGCTCTTCGACACAGGGACCGCAATCCACCCCCCAGGTATTCAGCAGAATCACTTTTCCAGCGTGCATCCTGACCAGCTCTGGAAGACCCTCAGGTGAGATTTTATCCAGACTGGCAGCTTTTTTCTCGGGAACAAATCCTGGAGTGACTTCGGGGAGGTCCTCTCCCCAGGGGATTCTCGGGCCTCCGCGGGCAGCTGTTCCACTTTTGAGATCCAACCCGCCCACCCCTTTTTCCAGTGAATCCATATCGCCAGCCAGCAGGACAGGCTCTCTGGAAGGAGCTGGTTCCAGGGATTGCTCAGTCGTGATGGCCTGGGTTTTTTCAGGCAGGATCGGGGATTCGAGGCCAGTGTCAGCCTGAAGAGGCTCCGGTGTGGGAAGTGGCTCTGCCTGGGTTCTCTTCGCCACAACCGGCTTTTCAGGCAGTGGCGGCAGTCCCTTTGTCCGGCTCTCCCAGAGTTCTTTAGCCGATACCCGGGGGAGCAGTGGAGCATCATCGCTGGGATCGATGCTGGCGGTTCGAGTGGGAGGGGAGGTCATATCGGCATTCTTCATTCCCGAGCACCCCGCCAGAAAACAGGCCAGAACAGCCACGATCTTGACAAATGGCACAGTCTGAATTCGCATGTCTCTATTATCGCCTGTGATATCAATTAAGACAATCAGATTCATCAGGATTCTATTTTCAGGGAATTGGCGATTGATTGTAACTTTTATCATGCTGCCTTTCCTGCAAGGTCGGGAATCCTGAGGCAGGCTCTGTATCAGCAGGCTGTTATTCCTGATTATTTCCTATATGAGGAAATCAGAATGGATTTTATATGTGCGGAATAGTTGGATTCGCCGGCTTCCAGGATGCCTCGCTGCTGCGGGAGATGACCCGGCGCCTGAGACACCGTGGCCCGGATGGTGAAGGGTTCCATATTGAACCCGAGGCTTCTCTTGGGCATCGAAGGCTGGCCATCCTCGATATCGAGGGGGGAGCCCAGCCCATGTCCAGTCCGGATGGCAGGGTATGGGTTTCCTTCAATGGCCAGATCTACAACTACCAGTCGATCATGAAGGACCTTGCGCAGGATTATTCCTTCCAGACTCATTGTGACACAGAAATTCTGCCGATCCTCTATCAACACCATGGAAAAGAGATGGTCCACCAGCTGCGCGGCATGTTTTCTTTCGCCATCTGGGATTCCAGGCAAAAGCAGCTCTTTCTGGCACGAGACCGGATTGGGGTCAAACCGCTCTATTATGCCTGCCTGGGGCAGTCGATCCTGTTTGCTTCGGAGCCGAAAGCCCTGCTGGCCTGCCAGCGGATTGATTCGAGCCTCGATCCGGAAGCCCTGGATGCCTATGTTGACCTCCTGTATGTTCCTCCTCCATTATCGATCTTCCGTGGAATTCGCCAGCTTCCCCCGGGGCATCATCTGACCTGGCGGGAAGGGCAGGTGACCATTGAAAAATACTGGGATGCCCTTCCTGATCCGGATGACTCCCGAAGCATGCAGGAGTGGGTGGAAGAACTTGGTCCGATCATCGAAGACTCGATTCGGATGCGGACCATCTCTGATGTTCCTCTGGGGGCTTTCCTGTCTGGCGGAATTGATTCATCGACAATTGTCTCGGTCCTTGCAAAGCACTCCACCCAGCCGGTCGAAACCTTCTGTATCGGCTTTGGAGAGGAAGGAAAATCCTATGAAGAGCGTCCAATCGCCAGGCGGGTTGCCCAGTTCTTCGGAACGAACCATCATGAGCTCGAGATCCACCTGGATGTGGTTGAAGGTCTGGACGAAATTGTCCGCAGCTTCGATGAGCCATTTGGGAATCCCACCGCACTTCTGACTTCAGCACTTTCAAAGTTCACCAGGCAGTTTGTCACAGTCTCTCTGGCAGGCGATGGCGGAGATGAAATGTTCGGCGGTTATCCGCGTTACCGTGGAATGCTGTGGGCAGGCACTTTCTCACGTTTTCCTGCTTTCGCACGCAAATGGATATTGAATATCATCCGAGGAAAGGAATCCTCCACAGCCAGAAATTACCGTCGCTGGCTCAGAGAACTGCTCGAGGGATCCGGCCTCCCTCCACAGCAACGCTATGCAGCCTGGGTGGGGTATTCGACACTCGAAGAAAAGGGCTTTCTCTTTTCAGATAAAATTCAGAGCCAGCTCCGATCGGATCGCCCCGATCGGGTTGCGAGCCTGTTCAATACACCTGATCGAGGGAGCGATGTGCAGCGTGCGGTTTATGCCGACCTGCATGGTTTCCTTCCCGAAAATGTTCTTCGCTACTCGGACCGGATGAGTATGGCGCACAGCCTCGAAGTCCGGGTCCCATTCACTGACCATGTGCTGGTCGAACAGTTGATGAAGGTTCCATCCGCGCAAGG
>LMZT01000108.1 GCA_001567115.1 Candidatus Hinthialibacteria bacterium OLB16
CCCATATCATGGCAGCCGATATTCCCTGGTTTTACCGTTATGGTGTCCGTCATTTTCAGTACATGCACACACCCACCGAAATTGGGGAACCTGGACCCTGAACCAGTGGCTGATGGCCCAGCTGCTCTGGGATCCTTCAGCCGACTCCACCGCTCTGCTGGATGATTATTTTGGGAAATTCTATCCAGGCACAACTCAATCGACACGCTCTTTCTATGAGCATCTTGAAAGGGCCTTTTCCAACATCAAGGCGATCAAACATTATGTCGAGCTGGCCGAAAGTCCGATTAAATCTTATTGCCTCTCCAATGAACTCAATGGCATGGCAAAGAATCTTTTTCCTCTAAAGAGCCTTCAGTATGAAGAAAGCCATCCTGTCACCGATGACGCCCTGGATATGGTCGAAGTCATGAGTGAAATCGAGCTCGCACGCAAGGCGCTCAATCAGTCTCTGCTCAATTGCACCGATGCCATCGAACGTCGGCGCCTGCTTGAGGATGAGCAGAGGTTTGCTTATGGAGAAGCGACACTGCATCTTTTCAACCACCTGGTTCGGGCTTGCATGTTCCATCATCAGAAGCTGCCCGACCTGGCTCGCATCGAGGTCGCCAGTGCCAGGCGTTATGCAGATAACCTACGGTCCATGGTGGAGGTGGTCCAGGGCGCAGGCGCTCATGCCAGTGATGTCAATGGCTTCGAGGCGACCCAGCTCAAACCGGCTTATGAATTCCTCATCAAGGAATATGGCGGGAATGGAAATGAAAAAACAGAATGACCTCAGCGGGTGTGCGATTTGAAACATCCGAATCGATCTGCCGGGAGGCCAGGCATCATAACCAGCCATCGAAATCCATTTCGATTCCAGGGTATTTTTTGGCTCAGCGTTTTTTTCCTGGTTCCCATGATTTCAGTGGGGCAGGGGATTGAGAGCGCACATCCTGGACACCCGTTTCTCGGCGCTTGGATCCATGTCCATGCCATGTTCAATCCCGATGATCCCAGGGAGAAACAGGAAGAATCGATCGCACAATCGATTGAAAACTGCCGGCGGAGCGGCTTGAAAAGCATCATCCCATTCGCTCTCACCAGCTCCGGTGAGGCCTGTTATCCAAGCGCCATTGTGCCGGGCAGGAAATATGGGGACTGGGATCCACTTGGGGTGATGATCCGCGAAGCTCGTGCAAGAGAACTGCAAGTCCATATCGCAGTTCCCGTGCTGATCTCGGGCCATAAAGAACCGAAAGGCATCCTCCGTAAACATCCTGAGTGGGCGTTGCGTGATCCCACTGGGAAGTTGCTGGGTTATATCAGCGGAGCCAACCCTGAAGCACGTGCCTGGGTGGTCTCAGTCATTCAGGAGATTGTCCGGAAATATCATCCCGAGGGAATCATCCTGGATTACCTGCGTTTCCCCAATGAGCCTGCCGATGTCGATCCTGACAGCCGCAAGCGCTTTCTGGCCGAAAGAGGGCTGGCTGATTACGATTTGACCGATCGTTCCGATGGGCCCTGGCAGAGGTTCAGGGAATCCAGCCTGGTCGAGCTTGCCGGCCTGATTCGCCGAGGGATTGATGAAGTCAATCCGAAAGTGGATCTCGGCTTGTATACCTGGGGCGCGAATGTCGCCAGAAACCATTATGTATCGCAGGATTGGCCGGCCATGCTCGATCAGGGATTCATCAGTCTCGTGAATGTTTCAGGGTATGTTTACAGGAACAATTATGGTGATGAATACCTGGAGGAATTCGATGACCGCCTCAGGCAGGCCATCGCCCTGCTCCCTGCCGGAAAGGATAAAACCCATCTGGCTTTTGTTCTGGGGGTTATCACCAGCCATGGAAAGGTGGAATCCGCCGATGAGATCGAGGCATACCTTCGCCATGCCCATGCTGAGGGAATCGATGGAGTATCTGTTTTTACCCTGAACTATCTCGAACCGTTTATCGATGACCTGCTCAAAAAGGGTCTCTTTAACAGGCCGGAATAATTTCCGGGACACCTGCAGATCCCAATCAATTCAACTGCTTTCCATTGGCCATGGCACTCGAGGAGAGGACCTTGCCGACGAATGGGCCATACACTCCCTTTCCGATATGCAGGGCTGAAACTGTTCTGCCTTCCAGCCCAGCCTCTTCAGAGAGATTTTTCTCTTCCAGAAGTTTTCCATCCTGGTAGATGCGGATGCAGCCAGGGTCATAAGTGAAACGCAGCTCAGTCACTGGTTTCCATTCCAGTTGTTTCGACACCTGGACCACGCCTGACATTTTATGAAGCATTCCATACTGGCTGATTATTTCAGGGGTCATGAAATCATGGGTCTTCGGGTTATAGGGCTTCCCCTGCTTGTTCATGGTTGAGATGTACAGCCCATCACTGGTTCCCACCAGGTTCATGATTCTTTGCCCCCAGTAGTTGATGACATCCGGTTTATCTTTCATTTCCACTTCATAGGGGGCTGTGTCCTGGCTGATCTCGGGTTTGTCGAAGACACGTTGAACAAATTCCCAGGCATGGGTATCCGAATCCAGGCGCCACAGTTCTCCCCAGGGCCACACTCCTGCATACAGATCCCCTCCATAAATGGTTAATGTCTGAGCTTCACGGGCTGCAGAACTTGCACCCGGAGGAACAGGGATTGCCGGCTCGAACAGATCGACTTTCCCATCGGCGTATTCCATCAAAGATCCGGTGGGATAGTGCCCGATGACATCATGGTCATACCAGGCAGTCCAGCTGTACCCCTGCCAGCTCTTTCCATCGGTATCCCGGAGTTGAGTGAGGTGGCCGTCCTTATAGGAGTAGATGCACCCGATGTTGGTGACCAGTACCACCTCATCCCCAGATATTCCATAAATGAATAAATACCCGGAGGCTTCGAATTTTTCTGGCTCTCCCGTGACTGCGGCATCCACCGAGGGGTTCCATTTGTAAACCAGCAGTGTTCCAGGCTCGCCACCCTGATACACAAAAAGCTTGCCTTTGACATAGTAATAAAGGCTTCCCTTGTCTGTCCGGTAGGCTTCCTTTCCATCACAGGTCACCCGATAGGGATGAAACACCAGCCGGTGATTGTTGACATACTGAATCCCGCTGAAGGCTTCCTGATCGGCCTTCGAAATACCCTCATAGGGTTTGATTGTTCCATCATTCTGAACCTGGGAGAGATTGATGGGGTTCCCCTCACGGAAATATGTCAGCAGGTGATCTCCATCCAGAATGAGCCTGGAACCATTGCATTCATCGCTGAATGGTTTGGTCAGGCGCTGGAAAGTGCGTTGTGTGTTCATCCCACGATAATAAAAATCGAGGATCCGGTTGTTGTCTCGAACATAAGTTGAATGGATATCATTCAGGCCGGCTCCCAGGATTACTCTTCCATGCTCATCGATTGCCTCAAAAAGTGTTCCAAGCCCTTGCCCCAAATCCTCTCCAATTTCTATCTTGAGGGTGGCTTCGAACAGGGGTGGATTTTCTGCGTAGCAGGGGCTGAAAATAGAGAGAACCAGGAATATCAAGGCTGTCTGAAATACACGCATGAGATCATCCTTTCATGAAAAATTTTCTGAAAAAACGAAATTCATCCCGATCTGAGGGAGCAGGCCAGATCGTTTCAGATATGAAAATACTGTTTCAAAGATTCTGTTTTGTCAATATTCGATTCTCCATTCACAGTGAATTTGAAAGCCGATTCCTTTGCGATGAATGAATCAGCTGGCCAGCAACTCAGGGATCAGTAGAGGGTCCAGGACTCGACACTGCTGTTGTTCTGCGGAAGTGAAGGATCCTGGGTGACAAGTAATGCCCCTTCGAGCGGGCCGGGAGAAGGCCAGTAATGAAAATAGAAATCCCCGATCCGTGAGTAGACCTCAGGATCAAAACGAGCCAGATGAAGGAATGGCGCCATTCCGGGAATCCGGGAGATTAGTGAGGTGATCGGGTTTCCGACCAGATCGGGGAATATCACTCCATTGTTCAGCCGGGCGAATCCCAACGACACCGTTTTTCCCAACCTGAGCATGTCCGCATGTGTGAACACCTGGCCTTCACTGGCCATCAGAATCCAGAAGGAAACAGT
Organism: Candidatus Hinthialibacteria bacterium OLB16; assembly: GCA_001567115.1. Taxonomy (GTDB): domain Bacteria; phylum Hinthialibacterota; class Hinthialibacteria; order OLB16; family OLB16; genus OLB16. The sequence goes on from LMZT01000108.1 coordinate 4,076, forward strand.
CAGCCCGGCATGGGAAACATCCTCGATCCAGTCGTATCCTGGCAGCCCGCGAATTGTGTCGCGTGGCACCGGATCGGGTGAGACCGGGTTCAGGGGAAACCAGTAACCCCAGTAACAGGCTCCATCTGTCGCGAGGGATATCCGATTCTTCGCATACTGCGCCATGGCGAGAGCAATTTCTTTGAACTGGGTATTCCCGGTAAGCTTCCAGGACAGCCAGTAAGCCCTTCCAATTGAACTCATCCAGTTGGGCGGTTGGGGTTTATTGACAAAATAGGCCAGATCGGTTCTGAGAAAAATGAAGCGCCCCTCCCCCGGCGCTGGACCTTCACGAAACTGGGCGGCATGAAAGGTGAGGGTCTGGTTGATCATCGACAGCATCGATTCAAATTCCCCAGGCAACAGCCGCTCCATGGCCTCCGGGTGTTCCTGTGTGATCTCGAGGAACTGAAGCATCGGATAGAGGACAGCGCCATCATCGACTGCGAAGTACTCACGGCCAAAACTGGAATATCCAGTTTCTCCCCATACCGGACGAATGGTTCCATCAAAAAGAGGCACTCCGCGGACATCATCCCGATATGCGAGTATCGAGCGAATCAGGCGGATATTCTCATTGACATAAATGAGATCGTGGGTGTGCAGGTACATTAAATTGAAAGCCTCCATCCAGGGGCTGAAATTAAACGGATAATACTGATTCGCTTTCATCTGGTTGATAGAGGTTGTCAGTGTCGATCCGAGGAAGCGGCTGACTGCGGGATAATTTTGCGCAGTGAATGGAGGTTCGATAAGGGTGTAGACCTGGTGAAAAGAAATGGCATAGCTCAGATCATCAAGGGGAGCCTGGAGCACGGGGCCTCGGCTGCCGGGTGGCGTGACGAGCGGTTTCATCTCAGAACTTCCACTGACTGCCACCTCAGCAGAAGAGGATGGGCAGACGCCTGAAAAGATCCATACAGATGCAATCAGGGGTAGAACCCAGAGGAAGAGTGGTCGTGCACGAAAATCCACCATATTTTTTACTGGTAGCATGGCTTCCCTGGATTTGCAATGGATTTGAAGATTTATGATCGAATCAATCGTAATCAAAGTCAGATCCGGAGTTCTTTTTTCCAAGAATTCCACCTTTGCCTTCCTCAAAAAAACAGGGGTGAAGAGGTAGATAATTCTATGAAAAAAAGTTTTTATAAAAAAAAGTTGATATGACGCACAACCTCGGCGTATAATAATTTCCGTTATCGGGGGAACACCTCAGAATCCTGTTGTTCTTTCATCATCCCCCAGAGGAGCAGGGGGCTCCTCGACTCGCCTCATTCTATCGGGAAGAAGTGGAATATCTATGATGGATCGTTGCATCCTTACGTTCCTTGCGGTGGCTGGTGTGCTCATCCTCAGGCCGGGTGCCCTTCATGCAGAAGAGTCATATGTCCTGCTGGATCGTCCCCAGTACATCAAACGCATCGCGATGGACCTCCTTGGCGGACGGCCCTCCCTGACGGATTTGCAGACACCCGATGCCGATATTCCATCCCTGGTGGATCATTACATGGCAACAGAAGCCTTCGCAGACCGGTTGCTGTGGTTCGCCAATGACATCTTCCTGACCCGGTTTGCTGAAGTCGAATACTTCAGAGACTCTTATGATTATTATGATGAACATACCCGTTTCGATGTGGCCAGGGCAGTGGGAGAAGAACCCTTGCGCCTGTTTCAGCATATTGTTCTGAATGACCTTCCGCTCACCGAACTGGTGACTGCGGATTATACCATTGCAAATTCAACACTCGCCTGGTTCTGGAGAATCGACTACAACGGCGGCAGCGGGGGGAAAGACTGGCTTGCTGGGCGGTATCTGGATGGCCGGGAACATGCAGGGGTCCTCAGCCAGAATGGTTTCTATTACCGGTATCCATCGACACTCTCCAACAAACAGCGGCACCGTGCCAATCAGATTACCCGGGTTTTCCTTGATGATGACCATTTCTTCAGGAATGTGTCGATCGATCTGAGGCTTGGGTCCGCCGACCCCGAACTGGACCTGCTTGATGCCACACGGCACAACCATGGCTGTGTGGCATGCCACGACACACTCGATGGGATCGGGGCGCACCTTTTCGGTTTTTCGACCGGACCTGAAGGTTCCAGGCTGTATGCACGGGAAACATTCGGGACCTTTTCTCCACAGGGGGTTCAACGCTCCCAGATGCAGACTGTCCGGGAGCCTTCGTATTACGGCTACCCCAGCCGTGGCTTGAAGGATCTCGGCAACTACATTGCCCATGATCCACGATTTGCACAGACCATGGTAAAACATATCTATCGCTTCCTTTTGCATCGGAACCTGGATTACCAGGATCGTGACCTCAAAATCCACTATGCCGAGCTGCTGAAATCTCATGCTTTCAGCACCAAAGCCCTCATCAAAGCCATTATCGCATCAGATGAATACCGTGCTGTCGGTGTTACAGGGCCGATCTTGAAGAAAACTGGCGGCAATGGGGAGTTTGTTCCTGCCCGTGACCTGGCAGCTCAGTGGCATTCCCTGGAGGAGAAAGCGGCCGCTGTGGCGATTCCAGCAGCCACTCGCGCATCCATTATTGAAATGGCCCGGCTCCATGCCATTCAAAGCGGCTACAGCCAGCAGATCGCCCAATCCCGCGGAAACCTGATACCCAAAGATGTGTTTCCTGAAACAGTCGAGCCAAAACCACCTGTCGAAATTGTTCAGCCTTTCAAGCTTGCTACACCGGAACAGCTGCACACCCTTGGCGAACAACTCCTGGGCGAGGTGTGGAGCAGCTGGGAGGGCGGGCAATGGATGCCCGGGGATTTTCCCCACCTGGAATACAATACGGACATCAAAATCGCTGCTGGCGGGTATGATGGGCGGCGCATCCTGGAAAGGCGCTGGTCGGTGCCACCGACTTATATGCTCGTTATTGAACGATGGGCGGAGGTGATGGCGGAGGATATCCTCGAGCGTGAACTCGGAGAGAGTGTTCCCTGGGACCAGCGCCGTGTTTTTACTCTGATCACCGGGAAAGAAGAGCCTTATGAGGCCGAACCGGCCATTCGTGCCCAGATTGTGGACTGGTTCAAACGATTTTATTGCGAAGATGTCAGCCCGGCTGGAGGGGAGGTCAATGATGTCTTTGGGGTTCTGCTGCAGGCACGAGAACATGCAAAGAAAAAATTCGGAAACTGGTTCAGCATCGAAGCTGCCTGGTGCCATGTGCTGGGAATGATGCTGTCCGATCCACGCATCGCCATCTACTGATATACAGGGATTCACTCTCAACTGAATTGTGAAAGGGAAACAGGGAATGCAGAGAAGACATTTTCTGAAGCACATGGCGGCAGCATCCGCCTCCACTGTGCTGTCGATGTATGTTCCACAGATATGCGCCTGGGCGCAGGAAGGTCAATCACGGCCGCGTTTTTTCATATTCGTTTTTGCCAGTGGTGGCTGGGATCCGACTCTGGTTTTTGAACCCAAAGCCGGGCTTCAGTCAATCGATATTGACCCGGCCGGACAGGTGAATCAGGTCGGAGGGATTACCTATCTCCACAACACAGGCCGTCCCTGGGTCAAAACTTTTTTTGATGAGTTCCATGACAAGGCCTGCATTATCAATGGCGTCAACACCCAGTCGGTCAGCCATACCATCGGGACAGAGATCATGATGACTGGAAAAGCGGGAACACCATCCCCGGATTGGCCGACAGCCATTTCATCGAAACTGGGCAGCGATCTGATACTTCCTCACATGGCATTATCCGGGCCATCTTTTTCAGGAACCATCGGAGGAGGAACCAGCTCCGGTTCCGGCTTTCTTTCTCTGCTGCTTTTTGATGGCTCCTACTACACCGCCGATGCAACTGCGGAGGTGGTATTGGATGCGCATATCCAACGGCGTTTCAACAACCTCATGGGACAATTTCAGGAGGAAGGCCGCACAGGGCTGCGACAACCCGAGATGGTCGAATCCTTCCGGCGCTGGCATGATTTAAAAGCCATCAAAGCCGATCTGGGCGCGGATTTCGAGGATCTGGATGGGCTGGGCAGCGAAGGTGTGGCCCTTGCGACTGCCTTCGAACGGGGATATGCGGTTACAGGCACTCTCGAGGCGCACGGCAGCTGGGATTCACACAGCAATAATTTCCCCCAGCAGAATGAGGGCTTCAATGACACCTTCGAAGGTCTCCACACCATTGTCTCACGCCTTGCCGGCCGGAATGCAACCTCAGGTCCGGGCACTCTCCTTGATCAAACCACACTTGTTGTCATGAGCGAGATGGGACGGACCCCTAAACTCAATGGCGCAAATGGAAAAGACCACTGGCCTGTCACCAGTGTCATGTTCATTGGCGGGGGAGTCCGAGGAAACACGGTGCTTGGCGGAACCGACAATTTCCAGAACCAGGAAATGATCGATTACTCGACAGGCCTGCCCTCCAGCGGTGGAAGCGAAATTGCCGCGGTCAATCTGGGTGCTGCAATCCTGGAATATGCGGGAGTGAACCCCGCTGACTTCCTGTCCGCTTCAGTACAGCCCTTTCGGATGGCGTTTGCCTGAACCAGAAGATTGAAAAAATAACAATGGGAACTGCCTTGAGGAAAACAGGTTAATCCAAATGAAAACAAAAACTCCCTACACACCCCAAAAGCGGTCTTGCGGCTTCAAATCGTTCATTCTTGCTGTTTGTTTTGTTTTCCTCCTCGCACTGGCTGCTTCCGCAGAAGCCCAGACTCCCTTGACCTATGAAAACTGGGCACAGGGATTCTTTACTCAGAACTGTCTCGGTTGCCACCACACCAAACTGGTTGGTGAAAACCGTTTCGGGGCGCCATCCAGCATCAATTTCGACTCACTCCCATTGATCCGGAGATTCGCCGGACTGATTCGTGTCGTTGCCACAGGGGAGGATGCCTATATGCCACCGGCAGGTGTCACCTGGTGGTGGGATCGTGTGTCGCTCAAAGAATGGCTCGATGCCGGGCTTCCGGGTTCCGTCGACAGTCTTTCACCGGTCCCAGTCAACAGAAAAGTGATCAGCCTTGCCTACACCTCCGGGTATATGGGCTTTTCGAATCCAATCGAAGATGTTTTCAACCATCGATATTTCGGTTTCTATCCGGATCATATTGAAGATTTCACAGGGACCATCACCGAACGTTATGCAGACATTGTCCGCCAGGAGGATGGCCAGGTCGTGATCAACAACTTCGAATGGTTCGAGCGAAACAAGGACTGGTCCAAAACCACAACACGAATGATCGATTTTACTCCACCGATTCCGGTCCTGTTGCATGGTCCTGAGATGCAGGGTGAAGTCTGGAGCACGACAGTAACCGTGCGTGAACGTTTCTGGAAAGGCTGGGCGGGCAAACCTCCCACCTGGGAGAAGACCCGCCAGGAAAACTGGCAGGTTGTCAATGACGGGCTGGAATTGGTTGACAATGGGGTCATCCATCCCGAACTGGCCTTAAAAATAAGCCAGAGGAATCTGTCCAGCGACACACAGATCACCTGGTGGTTTGGGAAGGGATTAGGTTTGATCCGCCGGGAGACCAATGCTCCTTCGGCTGCATACATTCGTGAGATCACTCGTGAAATGAATATCATTACCGAACAGTGGGCCTTGCATGGGCCTCACCTGATCGATTCCGCCACGCAGGAGTGGCTGCCCATGGTGGGTAGATGGCACAGCGAGGAAAACCCGAATTACAATTACTGGGCCGATATGGAGGTGCAGCGCCTGGCTGTTGTCGATGCCTCTATTGATCCCAGCCCGACACCGACTCAGACCCTGTTTTCCGAGCCGACTTCCACTCCGGTTATTCCGACCCCGACTTCCACCCTTTTTCCACCCGGCCTGCCCTCACCTCAGCCGACTCCAACCCGGACTCAGACACCGACCGCAACCGAGGTGATAATTCCCCCGACACCCACTCTCTCGCCGACCCTCAACCCGGATGATCCGCACCTCTCCGACTACAATGGAGACCAGAAAGTGGATGTTTCCGACCTCCTCTTCTTCCTCAGGCACTGGCACTCGGAGATGGAATAAAGGGTTGCGGGAGATCCATCCAGATTGAAACAGGCTTTCTCCTGTACCATCCTTCCCGGGATGGTATAGTCATCTGCGCATCTGCTTAAACCTGATTCAAGGAACACACAATCATGATTATCGGGGTCACAGGCTTTTTCTGCTCCGGCAAAGACACACTGGCTGGAATCCTGGCTGCCAAAGGATGCGCGCATGTCTCCCTTTCGGATATCATTCGCCAGGAACTGGACCGCAGAAAAATGGATATCACCATCCCGAACCTGACACGGGTGGGAAATGAGCTTCGAAAGGAGCGAGGCCCGGGCATTCTGGCTGAACGTGCCCTGGAAGTGATCGATTTCTCACGCAACTGGGTGGTGACTTCGATTCGCCACCCCTCCGAGGTCGAGGTGCTGCGCACCCGCCCTGATTTCGTCATGGTTTTTGTCGATGCTCCGCAGAAAATCCGCTTTGAACGCTCTCTTCTGCGTGCGCGCAAAGGCGACCCATTGACCTTTGAGCAGTTCGCGGCAGAAGAGAAACGCCAGATGAACCCCAAAGATGGCGACCCTGCAGCTCAGGCATTGGCTGCCTGCCGCACCCTCGCGGATGCCAGAATCACCAATTCTTCTTCCCTCGAAAATTTCCACAGGAAAATCACCCAGCTGGTCAGCAGGCACCTGTTTGAACATTTTCTCCCGCGCCCCAGCTGGGATGAATATTTCATGATGATGGCTGAAGTTGCCGCAACACGCAGCAACTGCATCAAAAGGCGTGTCGGTGCTGTTGTTGTCGCAAATAAGCAGGTGGTCTCATCGGGCTACAATGGAACCCCAAAAGGGATTACCAACTGCTCAGAGGGCGGATGTCCGCGCTGTGCCTCTGCGGGGGATTCGGGATCAGGGCTGGGGGAATGCCTGTGTGTTCATGCGGAAGAAAACGCCATTGTACAGGCTGCCGCGCATGGTGTTTCGATTCGAGGCGCTGCGCTGTACTGCACTCTCTGCCCCTGCTCCTACTGCGCCAAATCGATTATCAATGCCGGAATCACAGAAGTTGTTTATGGTGGGTCTTATGCGATGGATGCAGTCACCGAAAAGCTGTTCAAAGAATCGGGCATTCACTTCCGCAAACTGGCAGACCCCTCGGTCACTGTCCGTCCCGTATTCCGTGTTTCAGCCACGAAGTCTTCACGGCCAAAAGGCAGGAAGGCACACTGAATCCTGTGGAGAAGCAGCCATGGAGGATTCACCACGATCCCTTCTCGCACTTCACAGGTTTCCTGCCGGTGCGGAACAGCTCGATTCGGATTCGCTGAAACCTCAGCCTATGTTTACTTTGCCTGCACTCCCTGCAGCTGGGTGGGCAGCAGGGGAATGTTGAAATCCACTGTCTTTGCTTCTCCAGGCAGGACTTCGACTGCTTCCCGCAATGCCTCGCGCCCGGGTATCTGGACTTTCACCTGATAGGCCCCCGGCACCAGCTCTTTGAATTTATAATGGCCCTCCAGGTTCGTCAGAGTCATGCGGGGATTTGCGTTATTGATCATCAATTCGGGCTGCTCCAGAAAGACCGGAATCCCAGGGGCCGGGTGGGTATCTCCATCCGGTTGCACGAACAGGATGGTTCCCTCGATGCGCGCTTTTTCAACTGAAGAAACCTTCTTGAGGCGGAAGCTCTGTAAAAATTCAGGCTCGGATGGGATCTGGATTCTTTCTCGGTGAGCCTCATACCCTCGTGCTTCGATATGGATGTCATAGTGACCCGGCTGAATCCCCTCAAATGAATAGGAGCCATCCGGTTCGGTTGTCGTTGTCCGGGCCGGATGTTCGTTGGATGGATTGTCAAGTGTGAGGATCGCACCGCCGACAGGGACCCAGATATCCAGCAATCCGACATCCTCGCTCACATATCCATGCATCCGGGTTCCCTGTTCCGGGGAAGGATTGAGTGCGAAATCCTCTTGACGGTTCTCTCCCGGGGCCAGCTCGAAAATCTTCTCGGCCGCCTGATACCCTTCTTTGGAAACACGAATTCTGAAAGCACCTGAAGGAAGATTCTCGAATCGGTATCTTCCTTCCTCATTCGAAGTGGTTTCCCAGAAAACCGGCAGGTCCTTTTCGGTGTCGTGGGCCGGTGGCAGCAGCAGTTCCAGCGCCAGCCGGGCATTGGCGATCGGCTTCCAGACTCGGCTGGTATCTGTATTCCCCTCCCGGACCAGTCCGGACAATCCAGCTGTTTCAGGATTTGGAGTGCGCACAAGGTACCAGTCCCTCTCAATGGATTGTGAGGCTGGGACGACAAGATAATCCGAAAGAATTTCAAATCCCTCCTTGATCACGACCACTCTGTATTTCTGGGCAGGGATGCCCTCAAAGCGGTAGGCTCCATTTTCATCTGTGACACGGTCGAAGCCGACATTTGGCGGAGGGAAAACCTCAATGACGATCATGTCATCCGGGACCAGGCGGACAATCGCATTTTCCAACGGGGCCTGGATTCCTACATGGCCGGTTTCATACACATGGCCAAACAGGTTCCCTTTATCGATGGGGAGGATCGGCTGCAGGCTGAAATCCCGCTGCACCTCGGCTCCCGATGGAAGCCGGACACTCTCCTCGAGTGGATGATATTTCTCGGCCTTGATGACAATTCGATAGGATCCAGCGGGAATTTCTTTGAAATCATAACGCCCCCGATCATCGGAGTAGGTGGTCAGCTTCCGTGGCTCTCCGGTGTCCTTATCATCCGTGGCCCCCCCGCCTGGACGAATCGGGAAGAGGCTGACTTCAGCGCCCTGCACATAGACCGGTGCGAATGTGGGATATGGGGAGTTTTCAGTCAGGACTCCATACAGCCGTGCTTTCGTGGGGGGCTGATGGATCGGCCGCATGTAGAAATCGAGGATATTGGTTCGATCCGGGAGAATCTCGGTCTGCTTCAGGTTTGGCAGAAAATCTTTTGCAAGAACCAGAACCACCAGCTTCCCGGCCGGGAGCTGATCGAATTTATAGGCGCCGCTTTCATCGGTCCGGGTTACAAAAGGCAGATGGCCCCCAGGAAAATGACCCGGATCCGGAAGGAACTTCGAAGGTATCTCCGGGAGTCCGATATCGAAAGAGAAAGGAACAGCAATCACCAGCGCCCCCGAAATCGAACGGGGAATTGCATCGATATTCGGATCCTGGTCTTCCCACACATGTCCGAACAATGAGCCAACCTGATGTGGCGGAACCGGAGAGAGCTCGATAGACAGCTTGATTGTTCCGCCAGGGTGGACTTCGATCTCGCGCATTTCCGGTTTGTATCCATCAGCCGAAACTGTCAGAAGGTATTGGCCCACCGGAACCGGTGCAAATTCGAAATAACCCTCTTCGTTGGTGATGGTTTGAAACAATGGAATATCCACTGGCGGGAGTGAAATAGTGAGATTTTCCAGAAGATCGGGTGCGCCCGGAAGCCCCCGGCCGGCAAGACGCACAGTCGCGCCACTGATCGGATTGATTCTTCCGGCCGCCACTCCACGGCTGAATACCATTCCCAGCACCATGCCCGGCCCCGAGGGTCTGGGAGGAAGAACAAAGTCCACTGTGGTGGTAACTCCCGGGGGCAGGCTGACCCCTTTTTCCCGGGGCTGGTATCCCCGGGCCATCGCCATCACCCGATACCTGCCGGGAGGAAGATCGCCGATGACACATTCACCGGATTCATTGGTAATGCCGGAAAATCTCCTGAATACCGGTTGATTTCTGTCCTCCAGAGTGGAGTTCAGTCGGGGTGGATCAATGACTGGCTCCGGTTGTGCTGGAAATGCGATGACCAGCGCCCCTGAAATCGGAACCGGGAGGTCGGAGGGATCTGCCGGATTGCCCCCGCCATAAACAATCGCCCTTAATGTTGCCAGAGAGGGTGGGGGTGTTTTAATAAAGTGAAGATTGACTTCAGCTGTAATTCCACCAATGACATGTGCCGCACCGGTTACCTGCCCCCAGCCTCTGGCCCAGGCGATAACCAGATAATTTCCTTCCGGGATTTCACGAAATGCATAGTATCCATCTGCATCGGTCGTCGTGCTCCTGACACGGGAAGCAGTGATCAGATCAGCTATGGGAATGCGTGCGGGATCCGGGTCTTCTGGCTGCTTCAATAGCGCCACAACCGCATTTTCAACCGGAACAGGCGGCTCTCCCGGAGTCCCTCCTGTGACCTGGCCTGCGACTGCCCCCCTGGAAAGGATGATAAATTCCAGATGGAAATCCTGCGTGGTGGTCTGATGGGCATCTATCTTGATTTCAGCGGTTGCTGGTTCGTGACCCCTTGCCCAGACATGGGCGACATAATCACCTGGAAGAACTCTTTCGAGTGAATAATGCCCGGAGGCATCTGAGACTGTCTGGTAGATGCGGTTGTGGGGATGAGGCAGATCCCGATTGTCCTTTGATTCAAAGGGTTGTGGCTGGCTCCAGATCGATTCGAGGAGGATCTTCGCACCGGCTAGAGGCATGTCCATCGGCCGCATCGAACGCGGGTCGTGAGAATAGATGATTCCGGCCAGCCTCCCGAAAAGGTGCTCAACCGGCTGCAAAAGGAAATCTTCATACAAATCCACAGAGGGATCTTTGATTTCGATCTCCCGTTCCTGCGGTTGGTACCCTCTGGCGGTGGCAATCAGCCGGTATCGCCCATTGGGAAGATCATGAAAGGCATAGTGTCCATCCTTGTCGGTGGTGGCTGCCTGATGAGCATCCTCAACTCCGGGCTGGTGCCTGTTATCAAAATCCCCTGCCGGAATTTCATCGATCAGTGGCACAATCCGGACAACCGCTCCCTCCAGTGGCACAGGCGGGATGGTGGCATCCCCAGCTGATCCGCGAACATAGCCACTCAGATCCGCCAGATCCGGCTTCCGGGGGGGCATTTCGATGATGCATGATGCCTCCTCACCGGCTTTGACCAGAACTGAAATGCGTTTCTGGTGATAGTCCGGATGCTTTGAAGCAATCTGTGCCTCACCTGCGGGAACATTCGCAAAATGGAAGGTGCCATCTGGTCCGCTCCTGGTCATCATGCGGATTCCATTGGCCGAGCTCAGGTAGATTAGCGCACCCTCGATCGGGATATGGACTGTGAGCATCCCCACATCTTCGCGAACCACTCCGGTCACTGACCCGGTGTGGTTCGGGTCAGGCGGTGTGATGCTGTTTCTTCCAAGATGCCTGCCAATCAATGCCCAGTGGATATCCTGGTGATTCACCCGGAGGTCACTGTTCAGATCGGCCTCTGGAGCCAGGCGATGTCCCGAAGGATCGTAATCTCTCAGCAGCTGAAAGAAATCCAGATGATTGGTGACCTGGTCATTGTTCAGGTCGCCAGGGACCAGCCAGTCTTCGGCCTGGCTCACTGAAAATGGGATGACCAGAGAGCAAATGAACAAGAATACCAGTGTGCGTGGGATGGATGGCATGATTTCCTCCTCCAGGATGATTCGCAGGCGAAGAATTCACGAATATCATCGAATCTGACATGTCATGGCTCTGTAAAAATGCTTGATTTAACCCGTCGAGCCAGAAACTGCCCCAATCGCCATTATATTCCGGTCTGAATGCTCTGTCAGGAAAATCCAACTTTTTCCACAAATTTTTTTTGACATATCCTTAACTACTTTCGCATCGTTACCGCTTCCCTTCCAGTGCCGTTTTTGTGGTATGCTATTTTCTCAGGGGAGTACTGAAATGTTCCAGATGATTATTCAGCAGTTCAGAACTCAAATTTCAGGGGATAAGGGGATTACAGGGATGCCGCCCACAATTGGAAAGAAAAGGTCTCAAGGACCTGCTCAAGATAACTCGAAACATTCTGTTGAAGTGTGCCGTGCCCTCTCAGGTCTGCATCATTCAAATCCCGAGATCAGGCGATCGAGCGCAGAAATACTGAGCCGCCATCCTTCACGGGAAGTCCTCAATGCGCTTAAAGCCGCCAATGCAGTTGAGAGTATTGTCACCTGCAAGACAGAGATCATCCGGGCGATTTTTTCGCTGGAGCAGTTTCTGGAAGCCGAACCAGGTACTGCCTGATCGAATCCAGCAGGTGGCTCATGGAAAGTCGATTTCCACCACCTGGTCTCCAAGGATCAGTGTGGCAAGAATCTTTGCGGCCCGGAAAACCTGAATTATTTCAATGTATTCGACCTCTTTATGAGCCTGTTCGATCGACCCCGGCCCAAAAACAACACACGGAATTCCAGCGGATTGAAGAACTCCGGCATTGGATGCCCAGGGGGCGGTTTCCAATTCAGGTGGAAGCCCACAAGCCGCTGAGGCGATCGCCAGTTCTTTCAATAGTGGAGAATCCAGCCCAATCTCGAAAGGAGGGAACCAGTTGGTTTCCTCTATTTCAAATTTGTCGACTTTTCCCCTGAGGTGAAGATCGTTAATTGCGGATCGAATCTGTTGAGTCAGGCTTTCACGATCCTCTCCCGGGAGAACTCTTCGGTCAACTTCGATTTCACAGGCATCTGGAATGATATTGACAGCATTTCCGCCTGATATTGTTCCAATGCTGATCGTGGCTGGACCAAGCAGTGGATGCACGTTCTCGGCCAGCTGGGGAACCAGGCTTCCCTCAATCAGATGGATGATCGGAGCCATTTTGTAAATCGCATTGATCCCCTGGCTGGGTTGTGAACTGTGGCCTGCCTTCCCTGAAGTCCGGATTTTCCAGCGGAGCGCTCCTTTATGGGCATGGACAAAAGCCAGCCGGGTCGGTTCGCCAATGATGGCCCGATCGGCCCGAAATCCACCATTCACCAGCGCCTGAGCGCCTTCCGCACCCATTTCTTCATCAACAGTCGAAACGAAATAAATGTCTCCAGGGGGCTGTCCTGCCTGCTCCAGAACCAGCCGGATGCCCATCAGCATGGAGGCCATCGGGCCTTTCGTATCGCATGACCCTCGTCCCCAGATTCGCTGTCCATCGAATCCCGGCTCGAAAGGAGGGATGGTCATCCCTTCAATGGATACTGTATCGCTGTGTGCTTCCAGCATCAGGCTGGGGGCATTCCCACTGCCGCGAAAGAATCCTATGACATTCGGCCTGCCGGGCAAAACTTCCTGGAGCTGAACTTCCGCACCCATGGACTGCAGCTCCTGTGCAAGGAGATCGGCCATGCGAGCCTCACCATAAGGCTCTGACTCCGGCATTCTCCGATTCGGGTTGACACTCGGGCAAGCCACCAGGCGGCTCAGGAGATCGACTGTCTGCCGGGTGAATTGGTCTTTCTTCATGATGAAGGGTTCCTTGTACTGTTGGACAGCAGCACCCTAACCCACTTCGAATTAAAGGGAAGGGGAGAGGCCTTGAGCGAATGGGTGGTGCGGGATCAGCGCCTGGCCAGAATCGGGAACTTCGCTCCCTTGATCGGCTGGCCGGCTGCAAGCCCCAGTCCATCAGTCACACAGTGTGAAGCGCCATTGTAGGTGGTGCCATTCGGCATATATATGATGGCCAATGCTGCGGGGCTTTGCGGATGTATTTCCAAAGGCATAGTGAAAGGTATTGCCATCGTGGAAGGTGCATGAGCCGGCTTTCATGCACATCACTTCCGGCTTCACATTCCTGGGGCGCAGACCGACCTGTTTGAAGACACTGTCCTTCTGGGTCAGGCTGACTGGTTTCAAGGTCCCATACTTATGGGTCTCCGGGACAAAGCACAGGCACCCGTTTTTTTCATTGACCGAATCCAGTGCCAGCCAGATCGATAAAGCCCCGGGTTCCTTCATCGGCCAGTAAGGAAAATCCTGGTGCCACTGGGTTTCTTTCCCATCCAATGCAGGCTTGATCAGGGCATGGTCATGCCAGAGACGCACAGAACGGCTTTTTGTGAGCCGCCGGGCAATTTCCGCCAGACGTCGGCTGAAGACATAAGGCCGGATATCCTCATAGTCTTCCCACAGGTTCACCATCTGGACAAACACTTGCTCATAACGGGGATTCACCTGGACCTGGCCGCGAAGGTAACGCTTCTTTCTGTCACGGACCGCCTGGCTCAGTATCTTTCTCAGATCGCGAACCTCATCCTGCGAAAGCACATCCGGGAGCTGAATAAAACCATTCTGCTGGTATTGGTCGACCTGCTCACGGGTAATCGGATATTCACTGTCCAGGGTCATTTTTTTTCTCCCGTCCAAAAGCAACCGATGGATGAACCTTTCCTGCCGTTCCGGGGTTCACTATAGGAAATTTTTAGGAGTTTTCAAGGACCGATCCCTTGCACTTCAGGTGCGAATATCGTATCACGAGGGATAGGGTGTTTTCGGGGTGTTTGCCGGTTGATTCCGAGAGTGAAAACCGCTTGAATCCCTGAAGGGCAGTAAAAGGGTTGACAGAGGGTATCGACCTTTGTTATCTAACGCCCGTCGGTCCCTAGCTCAGCGGTTAGAGCAATCGACTCATAATCGATTGGTCCAGGGTTCGAATCCCTGGGGACCCATTTAAAAAAAAGTCCTTTGGGGGAGGGAACGAATCTGTCCTGGAAACAGGCGGAATCGATATTCGAATGACTGGCAAGGGGCAGTGCTTCGAAAAACTGTGTGAAATCATGCACCGCTTGCGGTCTCCCGGGGGTTGCCCATGGGATCGTGAACAAACCCATTCCTCCTTGATCAAATACCTGATTGAAGAATCTTATGAGGTTGCGGAAGCCATCCAGGAGGGAGATGATCCTGAGCTGGTTCGAGAACTGGGGGATGTTCTATTACAGGTTGTGTTCCATTCCGAAATCGCCTCGCAGGAAGGGCGTTTTACAGTTGAGGATGTCCTCCAGGCGATCTGCCACAAGATGATTGAAAGGCATCCGCATGTCTTCGGTGATGCCCGTGTTGAAGACAGCGATGCAGTGCTCAAACAGTGGGAGCAGATCAAAAAAAAAGGAACGTGGAGAGGATTCTTCCATCCTCGAAGGGATTCCAAAGACCCTTCCGGCATTGCTGCGGGCGGAACGCTTGCAGAGTCGAGCCGCCAAAGTTGGATTCGATTGGGACCATCCCCAACAGATCATCGAGAAAATCGAGGAAGAACTCAGCGAATTGAAGGAATCCCTCAGCCAGGGGCAGGACAGGATCGAGGAGGAATTAGGGGACCTGCTGTTTACAGTGGTCAACCTTGCACGCTTCCTCAAGATGGATCCGGAGAATGCGCTTCAGGAATGCAATGGCAAGTTTATCCAGCGTTTCCAGCATATCGAAGAGCGCCTGCGCTCGCAGGGGTCCTCGGTCGAAATTGCCAGTCTGGCTGAAATGGATGCGCTCTGGACAGATGCTAAATCAGCTGTGAAAAGGAGGTAAACAATCATGGTTCCACGTAAGGATGCCGACGATTTTTATGAGGACGATGAAGAAGAATTTGAGGACGAAGAAGAACTCGATGAGGAAGAGGAAGACGAAACTGAGGACGAAGACGAGGATGAGGATGTAGATGACGAAAAAGTCGACCTTGTCAATCTCGAAATCGAGCCTGATGAAGATATCGAAACCGATGAGTTCGATGAAGAAGATCTGATTATTGAAGATGGGGAGGAGGAAGATGCCTTTCCCAAAGACCGTGGTTATGATTTCGACGAGGATGAAGAATCCGAGGAGGATGAAGACGAAGGCAATGGCCGGGGGTATGGTGATTTCACCAACTTCGATGACGACGATATCGACACCGACTATACCCGTCGGGAAAATATCGAGGACTTCTTCAACGATATCGACCACGAATGAATCCAGCCAGCTTTAACCTGAAGGAAATCGCTATTTCAGATACAGCCATTGAATTATTGTGCTTTCGAATTGGACTCGGGGTGCTGATCTTGATAAGTTCAGCACCCGTTTGCTTTTCCGCCCCGGCCCTGATGGGGCCTCCGGTCCTCTTTGAAACCGACCTGGCAAATCAACCCTCCGATCTGCTGGCACTCACGCAGGCCATGCGCCTTCCGGGAATGAATCTTGTCGGCATTTCCATAGCACCTGGAAACCCGCCGCAGGCCTCCCGGCTGGTTCATGACCTTGCACATCTGGCCGGGCGGGATGAAATTCTGGTCGGGCAGAGTGAACCAACCTCGGGAGATCATCCCTGGATGAACATGGGCCTTCTTCCGGATCAGCCCATTCATCCTGCGACCGGCAGTGCGGATCTGATGATCTCACTTTCTAAGAAATACCCCAAAGAACTGGTTGTCCTTGCAACCGGGCCTTTGACTTCCCTGGCCAAAGCCATCCAGTCAGATTCCGATTTCGCTTCACGGATCAAACGAGTTTTCATTTCCCAGGCACACCTCGAAGGCAATGAAATTTCATCCCTGTCCGGGGATGTTCAGTCTGCGTCTCAGGTCTTCTCTTCAACAATTCCTGTCACCCTGCTTGAAGAACGGCTTGCCACAGTTCCCGTTCTGAGCAGTGGGTGCTGGATGCGGCTGGCAGCGGCGCATACCTCCCTGACTGATTATCTTCTGCAGCATCTCGCTCATGCATACCCAGTGGTCCGGCCTCATATCCCGATTCCGGCCTGCCTTGCTGTCGCCTATCTGGGCCAGGCTGCCACCGGGACACAGATCTCACGGCCCCTTTCCTTTCAAAAGGGTTCTTTCGTTGAAACACCCCAGGGGCAAGGCCGCCAATACGATCTCCTGACAGGGGTCCAGTCCAGCATGGCCATGAAAACCCTGGAGGAATCGATTCGAGATGCCGATCAGGATTTCTCGACAACCTTCGCCAATTTGATCCTGTCACTGAAAAAACTCCAACGCGAAAATCTCACAAAGATTCAGGAAGCCCTCCAGGAAGGGGCACCAGTGGCGGAGATTCCTCCCGGCGCTGATCCGGAAAAAGGGTTTCGTGAACAGAAACTGGCGTACATCAGCTGGTATATCCGCCTGTTCAATTCAATTCAGGATCCTGTCGCTGAACATTTTACCGTGCAGCTCAAAGAAACCTTCCTGCGCATGGCTGGCATTGGGTTGGTTCCTCCCTTTGAAATATACCGGGACTGGTCACATGGTTATGATCCCGGTCAGCCGATTCACCTGCGTCTCGGTGTCTCCAATCAGGCCAGGATGGTTCTCCGGGACATCACTCTCAAGGCAGATTGTGGCTCTCAGGCAGCAAGCAGCCGCCTGGCTCAGACCAGTGAGGAAACCACTTGGATCGATCTGACCCTTCAGCCCGATGGAAAGGCAAATACACTCCCCAATCTGGTTTTTTCTCTCGAATTCTCATGTGGAGATGTTTTGTTCCAGAAGAGCCTGCAGGTTCCTTTGAAAACCAGAGATCCTATGCGGATCGAGGCCATCCGCCCGTTTGAGGATGGGCTTGATGTCGCCATCAGAGTCATGGAGCCGGTTTCTCTTGTGGCCACCCCGGCCGACAAGCCGGATGCAGCGATGACTTCCCGGATCGGCTCGATGCTCTCCTGGAACCGGCTGAATATCCCTGCATCCGATTTTGGAATCCGGAAAGGAATCCAGATTTCCTTCAAAGGCTCCTCCTCCCGCGGCTCTGTTTATGGCCTGCTGGAACCAGCCACAGCAACTTTCTGTCCTGAACCGGAAGGCCCATCAAAGTCTTCCTGCTTTGCCGACCAGAGAGGAGATTCATGGGGGTGGAGAACCGATGGACTTTCGGGTGCCTCCAGAATCGAATATAGGGTTAACACAGCCGGCCTGCCCGATATGGCGACCGGCAGCTGTGGGATCACAGTGGATTTTTACGATGAGGGCGACAGCCTCGATACCTTCCGCATCGAAGCTGCTTCGGAGACCGCACAGTTCGTCCCCGTGACAGCCTGGCTCATAAAAGGGGATGCCACCGGCTGGCGGAGGGAAACCTTCCGCCTTTCACCAGCAGCAGAAGAGCTCTTCAGGAAACGGTCTGTGCAGTGGTTGCGAATCGACAGCCATCTGGATGGGGATGAGCTGATCAGAAGCGTGGCTGTTCACAAAATGTGAATAATCTGTGACACGAAATGACCCTAGAAAAGGGCCTTTTCAGCTCGGATTCTGTCAAAGAATTCCCCCTTGGAAACTTATCTAAAATCAATGTAATCAATATGTTATGAGATTTTGATTGACACTGTACCTGTGCTGTGGTAGGGTTGTTTTGTCCTTTCTGGAAGGAACCAGTCCGATCTGTTTGTGCACAGATGAAAAGGGAAGGAGGTGTGTCCGAATGACCGGAATAGAGGTCGTGGTGGGCGCTGATGAATCCATTGATCAGGTCCTGCGCCGCTTCAAACGCCGCTGTGAGCAGTCCGGGTTAAAAGCCGAAATGCGGCGCCACGAGTATTATGAAAAGCCAAGCGTCAAGGCCAAGAGAAAAATGGAACAGGCTCGTAGAAACGCCCGCCGACGGGCGCGCCGCTCGAATTAAGAGGCTTGAGCTGTTCATTTGCTCGAATTGTTCATAAAGTTTCGGGCCGGAAGAAAGAGAGTTCTTTTTCCGGCCCGTTTACGTTTTGCATAAAAGCCCACCGGCAAGGCTGGCAAATCCTGCCTCGATTGGGTAGGTTTTTTTCAGTGAATATCATCTTAAGAATAAAGCGAGGCAGATTTAAATGGTCCTCTGGATAGGCTTTATCCTGTTAATCATGGTCGCACTTGCCCTCGATCTGGGTGTTTTCAATCGAAAAGCTCATGTTATCAACACACCTGAGGCCCTGCGCTGGACCATGATCTGGGTTTCGGTCGCTTTGCTGTTTTCGGTTTTCATTTACTTTGCATACGAGCACCACTGGTTTGGCATCGGACTGGAAAGAGGCACAATCCTCAGTGGAAAGCAGGCAGCCCTCCAGTATTTCACCGGCTGGCTGGTCGAATATTCCCTGAGCCTGGATAACATCTTTGTCATCGCCCTGATTTTTTCCTATTTCAGTGTCCCACGCCTGTACCAGCATCGCGTTTTATTCTGGGGTATTTTGGGGGCCATGATCATGCGCGGGGCGATGATTGCCGCCGGCACAGCCCTCATCCGCCGGTTTGACTGGATCATTTATGTCTTTGGTGGGCTGCTGATCCTGACCGCGGTCAAAATGCTGCGCGCCAGCGACGAGCAGGTTGATCCAGAAAAGAACCCTCTGGTTCGCCTCGCCCGAAAAGTTTATCCGGTTACCCCTGATTTTGAGGGTGAGAAATTTTTTACCCGAATGAATGGCAAACGCGCCATGACCCCAATGTTCCTCGTCCTTCTTGTGGTCGAAAGCACCGATGTTCTTTTCGCCATTGACTCCATTCCAGCCATTTTCGCTGTGACAAAAGATCCTTTCCTGGTCTTTACATCCAATGTATTTGCCATTCTCGGACTGCGCTCACTATATTTTGCCCTGGCCGGGTTGATGGCCAAATTTCACTACCTCCGTTTCAGCCTGGTTTTCCTGCTGGCATTTGTGGGTATCAAGATGATCCTTTCTCATCACCACCCCATCCCGACCGGATATTCTCTGATCATCATTGTGACCATCCTTCTGGTGGGAGTGATCGCATCGATCCTGGGGCCGGCTAAAAAAACACCCACACAAACCAGGATCCACTCCAGAAGGTGATCCCGCCCTCGAGGAAGGGCTGATTGAGGAAAATCCTTCGTTTGAGGCTCGATCGAAAATAGACTGACAGCACCGGTGAGGATAAAGGGATGGTCCACAGCCTGGAGATTCGTACCTGGATTTGCCTGGTTCTTTTCATCCTCATCCTTTTACTGCCGTTTTTTCTGAGGTCTCCTCAGTCCATAACGGATGATTCCGCTGTTCCTTTGGTCATCATCAGCCCTCACAATGAGGCCATCCGCTACGAATTCGGCAGAGCCTTTGAAAGGTGGCACCACGAAAAACACGGAAAGCCGGTCCTGGTGGATTGGAGGAATATCGGCGGGACATCTGAAATATCCCGATACCTTTCCTCTCAGTTTTCAGCCGCCTTCAAAGCTGCATGGATCGAAGATGGCCATCCCTGGAACCAGTCGATCGCTCAGGCGTTCAATAACCCAAAGATAAATCCGCGGGATGAAAAACTCCCAAAAGAGGTTCGTGAGGCACGCATTGGATTTCTAGTCTCCGATGTCGGCATCGGCATCGATCTCTTTTTCGGGGGCGGAGAGTATGACCACTCCCGCCAGGCTGCCATGGGACAGATTGTCCCCTCAGGTTTTGCTTTTACGCCGGAAGCCGGAGAAATCCTCGGGAAAGCCATCCCACAAAAAATCTCTGGTGAAAAGTGGTTTGACCCGGATGACACCTGGTATGGAGTCACTGTGTCCTCCTTCGGGATCTGCTACAACCTCGATTCCCTTCAGAAATCAGGGATGGTGAAAGAGCCTCAAACCTGGGCTGATCTGGGGAATCCACAACTGTTCCGGAAGGTCGCCCTGGCCGATCCGACCAAGAGTGGTTCAGCAGCGAAAGCATTCGAAATGGTGATTCAACAGGCCATGGCAAAGGCGACTGCCGGATTGCCAGAAGATTCCACCCGGTTCAACGAAGCTTTGTCTCTTGGGTGGGCCGAAGGATTGGGGATTATCCAGGCGGCCGCAGCCAATGCCCGTTATTTCTCGGATTCAGCCTCCAAGGTCCCCATGGATGTCGCACTCGGGGATGCCGCTGCCGGAATGTGCATCGATTTTTATGGCATGTTCCAGGCTGATCTGGTTTCCAGGCCGGATGGTTCGAGCCGGATGAAATATGTTTCCCCCATGGGAGGTACCACGGTCGGCTGTGACCCGATTGCCATGCTGCGTGGAGCACCCCATCCGGATCTCGCACTGGAGTTCATTCGCTTTGTGCTTTCCATGGAAGGACAGCGACTCTGGGCTTTTCGCAGCGGAACACCTGGAGGCCCGGAACGCTACTCACTGCAAAGGTTGCCGATCCGAAGGGATTTTTATACCGCCGATAACCTCCAAAACTGCAGCAATCCGGAAATGAATCCCTTCCAGCTGGCCGGATCTTTCACTTACCATGCGGAATGGACCGGAAAACTGTTCGCTGCGATCCGCAGCCTGGTTCGCGCCATGTGCCTCGATACCGGGGATGAGTTACGTGCGGCATGGCATGAAATTATCCTCTCTGGTGGCCCGGAGGCTTGCCCGGAAGCCATGGCCGCCCTGAAGTGCCTGCCTCCGAATGCAACCTATTCACAAATTCCTGTGACCATCTCAGCCATCCGGTCGAAGGTGGATGAAATCCGCCTGATGCGTGACTGGTCCCTCTTTTTCAGGGGCCAGTACCGGCAGGCGCGAGATTTGACACAGAGAGTGCGGCTATCCTCCTCATGAGCCAGAGGCTTTCTGTCTTCTTTTATATCCTGATTGTTCTCTTCCTGGTGGCATTTCTGGCCTATCCCCTGATGAAGATTCTTAAGGGAGGATTTGTAAATGAATCCGGCCACCTCACACTGGATTATGTTTTTGAAGTTTTTCGAAATCCGATTTATCTCGAAGGTCTCTGGAATTCATTCACCCTGGCCGTGGCGGCCCTGCTGCTGGTCTCTGTGATTGCTCTGCCGATGGCGGTTTTGAATGCAGGTTATGTTTATCCCGGAAAGTCAATTTTTTCATCCCTGATTCTTGTTCCGATGATTCTCCCTCCATTTGTCGGGGCAATCGGGTTCCGCCAGTTCTGGGGTCAGGCGGGTGTTTTCAATTCGCTGCTTCTGGCTCTTGGGCTCCCGGACTGGATGGCGGTTGACTGGCTTGGGGTGAGCCGGTTCTGGGGGGTTGCTCTGGCGATGGCGCTGCACCTCTATCCGATCCTTTATCTCAACACTGTTGCAGCATTGGCCAACCTGGATCCAGCCATGGAGGAGGCGGCCCGAAATCTTGGCGCAGGCAAATGGCTGCGCTTCCGCAAAGTCACATACCCGCTCATGCTGCCCGGGTTGTTTGCCGGTGGAACCATTGTCTTCATCTGGGCTTTTACCGAACTGGGAACTCCCCTGATGTTTGATTACACACGTGTCACCAGTGTTCAGGTTTTCGAGGCCCTCAAAGAGATTGGGGATAATCC
Source organism: Candidatus Hinthialibacteria bacterium OLB16 (assembly GCA_001567115.1). GTDB lineage: Bacteria > Hinthialibacterota > Hinthialibacteria > OLB16 > OLB16 > OLB16. The sequence goes on from LMZT01000108.1 coordinate 26,156, forward strand.
TTTGTCTTATGTTCTGGTGGTGCTGCTGCTGGCCTCCTCGGTGATTTTGTATGGAGCCGGGCGTGCCGCGCTGAAATCCGGGGAACGTGCCATGGTGTCGCGTGGCGGAAGGGGCAGTACGGAAAAACAGCTGACAGGCTGGCGTTGCGGCCTGGCTCTTGTGTTCCTGCTGCTGGTGACCGGCGCAGCCATGCTGCCTCATATCGGGGTCGTCCTGGTCAGTTTCAGCCAGGACTGGTATGCCACTGTCCTTCCGGAAAGGTGGACTCTGGGGCACTATCGGGATGCCCTTGAGCATTCATTCACAGTCCCCAGCATCGCCAACAGCTTGAGGTATGCCGGGATTGCCTCGCTGGTGGATCTGGTGATTGGGGTCGCGGCGGCCTGGATTGTCGTCCGGACACGCCTGCCGGGAAGGGCAATTCTGGACTCGCTTCTGATGGCTCCTCTGGCCGTTCCAGGAATTGTCCTGGCATTTGGTTACCTCGCCATGACCCAGCCGGGAGAATGGTTCCAGTTTCTCGATCCATCGGTGGACCCGGCACTCCTTCTGGTGATCGCCTATTCGATCCGCAGGCTGCCCTATGTGGTTCGTTCGGTGATCGCGGGGCTGGAGCAATCCAGCGAGTCGCTCGAGGAGGCGGGCAGGAACCTGGGGGCAGCTCCGATGCGGGTGCTACGGCGCATCACTCTGCCACTGGTGAGCGCCAATCTGGTGGCTGGAGCGATCCTGGCATTCTGCTTTGCCATGCTGGAGGTCAGTGACTCCCTGAGCTGGCGCAGAAGCAGATGGATTACCCGATTACCAAGGCAATATTTGAGTTATTCCAGTTGTTAGGAGAGGGGCGATCTCTGGCGGCAGCGCTGGGGGTGTGGTGCATGGCTTTTCTGGGGGTGGGGTTGATTGCTGGCTGGAAACCTGCTCGGCAAGCGCCTGGGGGCGTTGTTCCGTGTCTGAAGGGTAGTCTGAAGGGTATACAGCAGACAGGAAAACGACGAAACCCTTGAAGTTGGGCTTCGGGGACATTATATTGGCTTCTGCGTGGGCGATTAGCTCAGCTGGTTAGAGCACCAGTATCACAAACTGGGGGTCGCAGGTTCGAGTCCCGCATCGCCCACCACACGCAAACCTGCAACACACCTTCGCCCCACGCGGCATTTGGCTTCAGGATTGGGAGTGAGAGGCGATCCTCGATTTTCACAGCCGCCATCCCTGGCCGAATGGCCCGATCCTGGCCTCACCCGCCTGACTCTGGGGCGGATTCGCTGTGTCTGTCCCCTCTTTTAAACATCCCTCCGGGGTTGAAAAACAGGTAATTTTTCACCGCCGACTCCCTATTCGCGTTTGTTTCGCCCGGGCTGTCTTCAACAATCCATTTTTTTTCTTGGCCGTAAACCTTTTTCACTCCAACTTACGGAATCGCTGATTGATTATGGGAGGATTATGCCCTGTTGACGAATCGGGTGATATCCTCAAAATCCCTTCGACATGAAAAACCTGTTTTCAGTCCTGTTTGCCCTGATTCTCCTTTCCACCCGACCGGTCGAAGGGAGGACTTCTCACGACCGGAACCAACCCAATGTGGTGGTCATCATCGGGGATGATCATGCGGCCTATGCCATCGGAGCCTATGGAAACCCATTGGCTCGAACCCCCAATCTCGACCGGCTGGCCGGGCAGGGAGCGATTTTCAGCCAGGCCTACTGCAATTCCCCGGTTTGTACTCCCTCACGGCAATCCCTGTTAACCGGCATGCTCCCTCATACAGTCGGTGTGACCCAGCTGCCGACCGCTCTCTCGGACGACACTCAAACCCTGGCGGAATATCTGAAAGAATCGGATTACGCCACAGCGGCAATCGGCAAGATGCACTTCAACAGCCCGCTGCATCATGGTTTCGATTATCGTGTGGATCTGGAAGAGCACCGCCAGTTCCTGAGTTCACAACCCCGCAAACCGATTCCCTCTGGCATCGAAGTCCTGCCTGCCTGGAAGCCCTTTGTGGACCCGGCGCGAATCTGGCTGAATGGCTCCTGTCTTCCCTGTGGGGCTTATGATGCCGAGATGCCGGGCACCTGGTTCGCCGAACGCGCCGCTGATTATATCCGTGACCATGCTTCGACCCCTTTTCTGATGTTCATAGGCTTCACTGAACCCCACTCACCGTTTCATTTTCCGATCGAATATAACGGCCTGTTCGATCCAGGCAGTTTCATTCCCCCTGAAATCGGCCCGCAGGATGATTCCCAGATTCCGGAGATTTTCAGGGACCTGACCGATATGGAGAAACGCAATATCACCGCTGCTTATTTCACCTCCGTGGCCTTTCTTGACAAGAATGTGGGGCGGGTGCTGGATGCGCTCCGTGAGAAGGGAATCGAAAAGAATACCATCGTGGTTTATCTTGGAGACAATGGTTATAACCTGGGACACCATGGCCGGTTTGAAAAACACTGTTTTTATGAACAGGCGGTCAGGATCCCGCTGCTGATCAATGACCCCTCCCTGGTGCCAGGCCATCGGAAGATCGATGCCATGGTGGAGTTGATTGATCTGTTTCCAACCATTACTGATCTGTGTGGTCTGCCAGCACCGCCCCAGGTTCAGGGGCACAGCCTGGTGCCACTCCTGAAAGGGGGTTCTGAGGGGGGACGGGAATTTATCTTCAGCGAGTATCTGGAAAATGAAGAAGCCATGATCAGGACCCGGCAGTTCAAATACATTTACACCACTGGGGCACGCAATCGGGAGGATGGATACCGCACCGGCAGGCCCCTTCCTGGACGAACCAGGATTCTCTTCGATATTCACCAGGACCCGGGTGAAATGACGAATCTGGCTGATAACCCCGAATATCAACAGGTTATCGCTGAGATGAAGGCCGAAATGCTGCAGCGCTTCGAGGAGACTTACCCGCTTCCCGCCGATAAAATTGCCTCCTCAACCGATGTGGAAACCCGGCTCGACTGGTACCTCAAGCCGAGGGATAAAAAAATGCGCCAGCCCCGGCTGGCAGGAAATAATCACTATGGGGCTCCTGAAAGATATCCGAAAGCGCAAAAGCCTGCTCTGGTTTTTTATTACAAAATTTTCCATTCCAGCGATTTCTTTTCCTTCCAGGGTGTGAAATACCCATACTTCTACCATTGGTATAATCGGACCTGGAGCAATGAGCGGATTATCGAGATACCGATTGTCCGCAAGGTGCTGGCTGAATTTGAACAGCCCCGTGTGCTTGAGGTCGGCAATGTCCTTTCCCATTATTTTGGCCGAGACCACAGAGTTGTGGATAAATACGAGAAATCCACCGGAGTGGAAAATATCGATGTGGTCGATATTCAGTCCGGTGAACAGTTTGATGTGATTGCCTGCATTTCAACCCTCGAACATGTGGGCTGGGACGATCCTCCGCGTGATTCTCAAAAGCCGATTCGTGCCCTCGAACACCTCAAAGGATTTCTTGCTCCGGGAGGAATCCTGATCGCCACGATCCCACTGGGGTATAATTCCGATATCGACCGGTTGCTGGAGCAGGGAGCACTGGCGTTTGACAGCATCGGGTACCTGAAGCGCCTGTCACTGGATAATCGCTGGGAGGAAACCTCCCTGGAGCAGGTGAAAGGCGCCTCCTATAATTCACCATACCCGGCAGCCAATGCCCTCGCCATCGGAATTGTCAAAAGAAATAAATGATCTTAAACTCAACTTTGAAAGAGGAAGCTTGACTCTCGACTTCAAAGGGGTGACCTCATGCGAATCGCTTTTATCCTGGACAACATCATTCTGGGTCAGGAACCATTAGGCGCCACAACAATCGGTGCTGTATTGAAACAGCATGGCCATACTGTGGACTATTTCGATATTCCACGGGATCGGATTTACTGGACAACCGATGCAGTGGTTGAATTCAAGCCGGATCTGATCGGCTATTCCATTTCGACCGGCCTGCACAATCGTTATATGGCCTACAACCGCCTCCTCAAGCAGAGGATGCCGGATTTTCTGACCATTGTTGGCGGACCTCATCCCTCCTATTTCCCGGATTTTATCCACACCGATACCATCGATTTTCTGTGTGTCGGTGAGGGGGAATGGCCCATGCTCGAGCTGGTCGAGGCTCTGGAAGCCGGAAAGCCGGTGGCCGATGTCGCTGGTCTGCATATCAAGATGCCGGATGGTTCGATTCGCAAAAACCCGCCACGAGCCTATGAGCAGAACCTCGATGCGCTTCCATTTCCGGATCACAGCTTCATGCTCAAATTCCCTCATTTAAGAGACAACCCGATTGCCTATCTGATGGCGGGAAGGGGCTGCCCGTACAACTGCACCTTCTGTTTCAACCATGTGGCGCTCGACCTGCAGGAGGGGCGTTATACACGTTATCGTTCACCCGAAAATGTCATCGCGGAGTGCATGGAGCTGCGTGACAAATATGGCAAGCGTTACATGGCTTTCCAGGATGATACCTTTTCACTGAATTTCCGTTACCTGGAAAAGCTGCTGCCACTCTATGCAGAAAAGATCGGCTTGCCTTACCTGGCCCACCTTCGTGCAGATAACCTCACCGAGAGAATGGCGGACCTGCTGGCGGAAACCGGATGCAAGCGTGCCGTTATCGGATTCGAGAATGGGGATTTCGAGATCCGCCACAAAATACTCGACAAGAAAATCACAGATGAAGAATTCCTTGCCAGCTCCCAGCTGCTGCATGATCGGGGGATTGAGCTGCTGACACAGAACATGTTCGGAGTCCCCGGCGAGACAGTTGAATCGGCCTTGGCGACGATTGAATTGAATATCCGCTGCAAGGCCGATGTCATGGTGATCCATTTCTTCCAGCCTTACCCGGGAACCGATCTTGCCATCATGGCCTCCGAGATGGGCCTGTGGGAGGGAACTGTGGATGACATACCTGAGTGTAATCACTGGTTTGTCGTGCTGGACCTGAAGGACAAGGAGTTAATCGACCTGATCGGCAAACTTTCCTATTTCCTGCTGGATTACCCCAAGGTTTTTCGGATCCTCAAGCCTCTCGCGGAAAATAAAGCGACCCGGAAGCTGGCCTTCCCCCTCTTGAAACTCTGCCGCTGGTTCGATATGAAAACCATATACAGCAAACGGAGAGGCCCTGGATGCCGCTGGCATCCCCCCAAAGCGGTTTTTGCCGCCCCTGAGGCGACCTCAACCGGTGCGGCCCGGGCATTGGGGCCTGTTTATTGCCCAACCGCTTAAAGGACATCAGGCACAGGATGGATATCACTCTTCCGCGGAAACAGAGAGTTCCTCTTCCGCGCTGGTTGAAAAAGGAACTGCCTTCCTCTCCGGAATATTTCCGGACACGGACCCTGCTCAAGGAGCTGGGCCTCCAGACCATCTGTGAGGAGGCGCGCTGCCCCAATCAGGGGGAATGCTGGTCGAAGAATCATGCCACAGTCATGATTCTGGGGCCGAACTGCACCCGCACCTGTGGATTCTGCTCTGTTCCGAAGGGGCCAACCACTCGTGTTGATCCTGAGGAACCGTTGCGCCTCGCTGAAGCGATCCAGCAGCTCGGGCTGAAATATGTGGTCATCACCAGCGTCAATCGCGATGATCTCCCGGATGGGGGCGCAGCTCAGTTCGCGGCCTGTATCGCCAGCCTGCGGGTACGCCTCCCGGAAACCAAAGTCGAAATCCTGACTCCCGATTTTCAATTTTCACTGGAACGTTCCATCGAGGCTTTCCAGGACCACCTCCCGGATGTCTGGGCGCATAACATCGAGACTGTGGACCGGCTCTCACGGAAAGCGCGTGTGAAAGGCAGCCATAAAGCTACTTTAATGTGCCTCAAAGCGATCAAGGAACGTTACCCCCAGGTTCCAACCAAATCGGGGATCATGCTGGGCATGGGTGAACAGGAAGGAGAAGTCGAGGAGACCCTGACCCGGCTGCGATCGGTTGGTGTGAGCCACATCACAGTCGGCCAATACCTGCGTCCGACTCCACACCACATGCCGGTCAAAGAATTTATCCCACCCGAGCGCTTTGAAGCCTGGCGCCAGCGTTGTGCCGAGCTGGGTTACACTGCAATCGAGTGCCACCCGTATGCGCGCAGCAGTTATATTTCCTCTTCGTAAAGCCTGCTTGTTCCCGCTCAGTTTGCAGTCCTGATATACGGTGCAGTTCGGCCTGGAATGGGGAACCCTCTGTCTGATTTGGGGGGGAAACTCCTGGAGGCAAAGAATGCCATCCCGAAACCCTCATCACTTCGCCATCCACTTGATGATTTTCTTCCGCGATGGATTCTTATGTTTTGACTTGTCTCGGGACTGGTCCATCAGGCTGGAGAGTTCAGCCAGAAATTCGGTTACATCTTTAAAGGAGCGATACACAGAGGCGAAACGGACATAAGCCACCTGATCCAGCTCGCGAAGGTGTTCCATGACCATCTCCCCGACAACACTGCTTTCAACCTCTTTCTCCATCTGGCTGAAAATCGACTGTTCCACCTGGCTGGTCAGGTCCTGGATCTGATCCTCACTGATCGGGCGTTTCTGGCAGGCGATCCGAATTCCGGCGACGACCTTATCGCGATGGTATGGCTCCCTGCGTCCGTCTTTCTTGATGATCATGAGCGGGATATCGTCCACATGCTCAAAGGTGGTAAAACGGCGGTGGCATTCCAGGCATTCACGCCTGCGGCGGATCGAGGCGCCCCCCGACATGGTCCGCGAATCGACCACATGATCATTATCTGCTGCACAATAGGGACAACGCACCGGAAATCCCCTCCTTCCATACCAGAAGTCTGAATCTACCAGAAGTGCACAATAAAAGCATCTTCGACCGTATTTGGCAGATATCGGATAGGCCGGTTCACTCCCTTTGTTGACGCCAGAGGGGGAAATCTCCTATATTCGCCTATCTCGCTGTTATGTGCGAAAGACTGACCTCAGAAAATAAGGAGAATGGCGGATATGCCCATTCAAGTCAAATTACCCGAACTCGGAGCTGAAGCCGGTGATGAGGCCACGGTGTCTTACTGGATTGCCCAGGAAGGTGATCAGGTCGGCGAAGGCGATGATCTGGTCGAAATGCTGACAGACAAGGCCAATTTCAATGTTCCAGCCCCCTGTTCCGGCAAGATCATCAAGCTCTTTGTGGCTGAAAATGAGGTGGTGAAAGTCGGCGATCTGCTTTGCGAGATTGAGCCTTCCTCATGATTGTTGTGGTCGGTTCGATCGCCCTGGATTCGATCGAAACGCCCACGGACAAAGCGGAAGAGGTCCTTGGGGGGAGTGCCACCTTTATCTGTGCGAGCGCTTCACGCCTTGCCCCCACTGCAGTTATCGGGATTGTGGGCGATGATTTTCCCAATCCCTACCGGGAACTCTTCCAGAAGTGGTGTTTCGATGTCTCCGGCCTGGCTGTTTCTCCTGGCAGGACTTTCCGCTGGGGTTGCCGTTACCACCCCGACATGATTCACAGGGATACTCTCTTCACCGAGCTGGGGGTTTTTGAAACCTTTTCTCCACTGGTTCCCGCGCACCTGAGAGGATGCCCTTATGTCGGCCTCGGGAATATCCATCCTCTCCAGCAGATGCAGGTCCTCGATCAGATGGATCATCCCGAATGGGTTGTCGCCGATACGATGAAGTTGTGGATTGACATTGCCCGTGAAGACCTCGATCGGCTGATCGGGAGAGTGAACGCGCTGGTCATCAATGATGAAGAGGCGCGCCAGCTGACCGGCTGCATCAGCCTGGCCGCTGCCGCAGAGCATCTTCTGGCAATGGGGCCTGCTGCCATCATCATCAAGCGCGGGGAGCATGGGGCCTCGCTTCACACACGTGACGGCCAATTCTATTCACCGGCTTTTCCGCTGGCATCGGTCAAGGATACCACCGGGGCCGGCGACACATTCCTTGGCGGACTGGTCGGCTGGATTGCGCATCAGAAAAACTGTGATGTGGAAACCATCAAGCAGGGAATCAGCATCGGTTCCTGCCTGGCTTCCTTCACAGTTGAATCCTCGGGTGTCACACGGCTCGATTCCATTTCCCGGCAGGAAATTCAGGCACGCCTCGACGGCCTGGAGAACCTGGTTCGTGTTCAACCTTTCGTGATTGACTGATCCTCGAGAGGCAGGGATTCCAATCCGCGATCATTTTTAAGGACAGATTTTTATGGCAAAAGAAGTGAAAACAGGCCTGGTCGGTTTTGGTGTGGTTGGCACCGGCCTGGTGCAATGTCTCCAGAACAACCAGCATCAGATCGATGACCGTGCCGGCATTCCGATCCGCCTCAAAACAATCGCGGATCTCGACATCCTGACTCCGCGTGATGCCGACACCTCCGGGATTCATTTGACAACCGATGTCAATGACATTCTGAATGATCCCGAGATCGATGTGGTTGTCGAGCTGATCGGAGGGACTGGCTTCGCCTATGATCTGATCACTCAGGCTTTGAATGCCGGCAAGGATGTGATCACTGCCAATAAAGCCCTGCTGGCGCTGCGTGGGCAGGACCTTTTCAATCTCGCTCACAAGAAAAACCGCCTGCTCCTTTTCGAGGCTGCGGTTGGGGGAGGTATTCCGATCATTCAGGCGCTTCGCACCGGCATTTGCTCGACAGAAGTCGAACGGATTTATGGCATCCTGAATGGAACCGCCAATTACATCCTCACCCGCATGGAAGAGGCTCATCTCGATTTCGATGTGGCCCTGATCGAGGCCAAAGCCAAAGGCTATGCCGAAGCGGATCCGACCTATGATATCGAAGGGCATGACACGACACACAAGATCCTTCTGCTGAGCCAGCTGGCTTTTGGTTGCCAGATCCGGTTCGATGATATCTACCGGGAAGGGATCACCCGTCTGACCTTTTTCGATCTGCAGATGGCGCGGGAGCTGGGGTACCGGGTCAAATTGCTTGCCATTGCCAAACGTGAAGGGGACCGGCTGGATATCCGCTGCCACCCTGCGCTGATTCCCCTTTCATCTCAGCTGGCAGCTGTCAATGGCGTGTACAATGCCATGGTCGTTGCGGGTCATCCTGTCGGAACAGTCATGTTTTATGGCCCGGGGGCTGGAGGGCCTGCAACAGGTGCGGCAGTGGCCTCGGACCTGATGGAAGTGGCCCGCCAGATTCAGCGTGGGAACCAGCGCCGTAATGATTACTCCTTCGACTACCGCAACCTTGCCATCAAGCCGGTTGGGGAATCGGCTTGCCCGTATTATATCAAGCTGAATGTTCTCGATCGCCCGGGAGTCGTCGCCCAGGTGACCGCGGTTCTGGCGGAACAATCCATCAGCATCGCCTCTTTCATCCAGAAAGAACGCCGTGAGCCGCATGAGGCGGTCCCGATAGTGCTGACGACCCATGAAGCCTCGGAATCCGCCATGGAACTGGCAGTCGAAAAAATCGCCACCCTCGACTCGGTTGTGGAGCGCCCATTCCTGATCCGGATCGAAAACCTGCAGTAGAATCCGCTGATGGTTCGTGTGGCGTTTTATATTGATTCGCATGGTTTCGGCCATGCGACTCGCTCCATGGCCCTGATCGAAGATCTGCCGGAATCCTGGCATGTTCTGATACGATCGAATGTTCCCACCTGGTTATTTCAAAAGGATCTGAAGCGGACATTCGAACTCCTTCCTTCGCCGCTCGATATTCATCCCCGGCATATCACCAGCTACCGGGTTGATATTCAGAAAACCCTCATGGCTGCTGAAAGGAAGCTCTCCTGCGCCAATGACATCCTGGCCAGGGAAGCGGATTGGCTGCGGGATAACCGGGTTGACCTGGTCCTGTCGGATATTGCTCCTTTGGCTGTCCAGGCCGCTTCGAATGCCGGAATACCCTCCTCTGGAATCAGTAATTTCACCTGGGACTGGATTTTCGAACCCCTTTTCAATGGGCATCCCTCGGGCTTTTCTGTTGTCCACAAACTGCGGGAGATGACAGCGCAGGCCACATTGAATTTCCGCCTCCCTTTCTCAAATCCGGAGACCTTCCCGCAAGGATCGATCGAAGCCCCTCTGCTGGTGCGGCCTGTCAGCATGAACCGCCAGGAAGCGCGACAGCATTTTGGATTTGATGAAGGATCCACATACTTCCTCCTGACCTTTGGTGGGATCGATGGGCCTGTTGGGAACCTTGGCAGGCTGCGGGAATATTCTCCTGTTCAGTTCATTCAGGTGTCTCGGGATGCTGAGCAGATTCCCACTCATGAACGCATTCTCAGGCGGCATCCCGAGATCGAAAACTTCTGGATCCTCACCTGCTCCGATCTGTATCATCCCGACCTGGTGCTCGCTGTGGATGGTGTCCTGACCAAGCCGGGCTATGGCATCCTTTCGGAATGCATGGCGACTGCGACCCCGCTGATCCTCGATTCCCGGGATGATTTCAGAGAATTCACTGTAGTCCGCGAGACTGTTTCACTTTTCCCTCAGTGCGCTATCATCTCGAACAGTGAGATGGAAAATCTCGAGATCGGAACGGCCCTGGAAAAGGTCCTGGCACAGCCGCCGCTTCCCTGGCAGGGAGAGACACGCGGGGATAAATGGATTGCAGCCAGGCTGGTGGGGCTACTCCAGGAAAAGTAGACCGTTCTCGATACATTCAACCAGGAGGTTATTCCACGATGATCCGCACCTTCACAGTTGCCCTGTTTCTGATTCTTTCCAGCGCCTGGGCCCAGGAGCCGTTGTTGAAATTCGAGCGAAGCCGGATTGGCCAGGTGATTTATGAAGCGGTCTCAGCTTGTGATGTAAATAATGACGGCAACCTGGATATCGTCTCCGGAGAGTACTGGTTCCAGGGACCCGATTTCCAGAAAGCCAATAAGATCTGTGACATTAAATCGGTCGGGGACTACTACGATGATTTTTCCGATTTTCCCATGGATGTGAATGGCGATGGCTTTGTGGATATCATCACCGGGGGCTGGTGGGGTGAGACCCTGCAGTGGCGCGAAAACCCCAAAGGCCAGCCAGTCGAATGGAAGACTCATGATGTTGAAAAAATCGGAAACATCGAAACGATCCGCTTTTGGGATGTGGATCGGGATGGAGTAGTGGATGTCTGTCCGAATGCGGGTGGGAATGTGATCTTTTTCTCCCTGGTGAGAGATGGAAATGGGAAAGGCACCGGGGAATTCAAGAAGTATGTGGTCAAAGAAGGAGGCTGTGGCCATGGCCTCGGCTTCGGTGATGTCAATGGCGATGGGCGTGGCGATTTTATTGTTCCCGAAGCCTGGATCGAAGCTCCGGAGGATCCACTCACCGGCCAGTGGATCTGGCATCCTGAATTCCAGCTCGGTGCCGCCAGCATTCCGATCCTGGTGCATGATGTGAATGAGGATGGAAAGGCCGATCTGATTGTTGGAATGGCTCACCCCTATGGCCTGGACTGGTATGAGCAGGGGCAGGATGCAGAGGGCAAGCGCACCTGGACTAAACATGAAATCGACCCGCACCGTTCCCAGTACCATGACATGGCTCTGGAAGATATCGATAAGGATGGGAAACTCGAGCTGATCACCGGCAAACGTTACCGTGCCCACAACGAGCATGATCCCGGATCATTCGATCCGCTGGGGCTTTATTACTTCAATATCGATGGCGGCAAATTCGAACGAGTCACGCTTGATTATGGACCCGCGGGCCAGGCCAGCGGCGCGGGGATATACATGTGGATCGAGGATATGGATGGGAATGGCTGGAAGGATATCCTCGCTCCGGGAAAAGATGGCCTGTTCCTGTTCAAAAACTTCGGCCCGTTGTGATCGGACACCCTCAGGCACCAGCCCCCCTTCCGGCTTGAGTCTGAGCCTGCTTCCGGGGATGATCGCCTTTTGATCTTTCAATGGAGGTCGTCATGCAGGCTCATCTACCCGAAGAGCGCCGTATCCTTTACAGCCAGGTTGAAGTTCAACTGAAGGGCCTCTGGGATCGGCGCATCATCAAACGCCAGGGAATCGATAAATGGGAAATCGCTCTCGCAGGAACCTCCCAGGCCCCTTCTCGTGGCCCCCAGAAAGGATGGAAACCCTATCGTCTCGGCACCCATTGGGGCGAAGACAAACCTGACTTCACCTCCTGGTTCCGTACCAGGATCGCCATACCGAAGGACTTTCAGAAACCAGGGGCATTTATCGAACTGGGCGCTTTCCCCTGCGCGTGAAGCGTTGGTTTACCTGAATGGAACACCCTGGCAGGGGCTTTCCGAAAACCACACCTCAGTTCCACTCAAGAATTGCGGCCATCTCGAAAAACCGCTGAACATTCTGATCGAGGCCTATACTGAATTTCCAAGAGAGCCACAGCCTCAGTATCATGGCAAATTCTCCGTCGCCGAAATCCGTTGCGTGGACCAGGTCCTCCATGATTTCTGTTTTGATATTCAGGCTGGCCTTGAGACCGCGAAGGTGCTCGATCCGAACAGCCGCCAGTACCAGACACTGCTCGATCTGCTGCTTGAAGCCATGAAGATCATTCACCCCCTTCCGGATGATCCGGACCAGCTGCGCCGGTCTGTCGCACGGGCCATGGCAGGTTACCGCAAAGGGCTTGAGTCCCTTCCATCCGAGCCAGGCCTGGGAAAGCTGACTCTGACCGGGCATTCCCACATCGATACTGCATGGCTGTGGGACCTGGTCGAAACGCAGAGAAAATGCGGACGGACTTTTTCGACTGTCCTGTCTCTCATGGAGTTCTACCCCGAGTACCGCTTCTCCCAGAGCCAGCCCCAGTTATACCAGTACACCAAACAGCACTACCCCGAGATCTATGCAAAGATCAAACAGCGTGTGCGGGAAGGGCGCTGGGATCCCGCGGGTGCGCCCTGGGTTGAAATGGACTCCAACATCTCGGGCGGGGAAGCCCTGGTTCGCCAGATGCTGTATGGCAACCTGTTCTACGAGCAGGAGTTTGGCCGCCGATCGAATGTCTGCTGGCTGCCGGATGCTTTCGGTTATAACTGGAATCTCCCTCAGATATTGAAGAAATCCGGCATCGACCTGTTCGTGACCACCAAAATTTCCTGGAGCGAGATCACACAGTTCCCCTATTCAATTTTCAACTGGGAAGGGGCGGATGGCAGCCGGATTATCGGCCTCATGCCACCACTCAACTACAATGGCTCCATGCTCCCCAGGGATTTGCGGGACCATTGGGACCGGATACGCCAGAAAAACCTCCTGGATGATCTGGTTTACAGCTTCGGTTATGGGGATGGAGGGGGTGGCCCAACCATTGAAATGCTCGAGATCGGCAAACGCATGTCCAACATGACAGGCATCCCGCGCTGTGAATTTGGCACTGTCAGTGAATATGCGGACAGGCTTCTATCCAGTGTGGACCGTTCAAGGCTCCCGGTCTGGAATGGGGAGCTCTATCTCGAACTTCACCGGGGCTGCCAGACTTCCCAGGCCAGGACCAAATGGAACAACCGCAAATCCGAGGTCCTGCTGCGGGATATGGAAATCTTCTGTTCTCTTGCCTTTATCCATGGAAAGAAATATCCCAATGAGCGCATTGTCCCTCTCTGGCACACGGTCCTGACAAACCAGTTTCATGACATTCTGCCGGGTTCCTCGGTGCAGGAAGTATATACCGAAGCGGATGAAAACTACCTGAAGGTGAAGCGGGAAGCGGAATCCCTCCTGCTCGATGCAGGCCAGGCCTGGATCGGAAAAATCGACACACGCGGCCCGGGGGATCCTCTGGTCCTGGCCAATACTCTCGGCTGGGAGCGAAATGATTCGGTATCCATACCCCTCAAAGGTTCAGCACAGGATTTTCATTTTGAAGACCAGAATGGCTGTGTGATCGATCATCAAGTGGTCGGTGAAGGGAAGGGAAAATCTGTGCTGCTTTCCGGAGCGGGAATTCCTTCGATGGGGTATAAGACCCTTTGGAAGATCAAAGGGAAAAAAGCAGGCTCGGACAGTCCTGCCATCAAAGTTTCGAAGAACGGCCTGGAAAACCGGTTCTTTCGCCTGA
>LMZT01000109.1 GCA_001567115.1 Candidatus Hinthialibacteria bacterium OLB16
CATCAATCCATCCAATCCGCCTGAAGGTGTCCGGGTGGATGGCAACCGGATTTATGTCGAGATTCCCTCCACCGATGCCAATGGGAACCCTCTCCCCTCAGTGACTGCAAAGATTGTCGCTGCAGCAAAGAATGGCACAACCTCCATCCCACTCGAAACCACCCTCCTCGGAGTTGTTGAGGGAATTGATTTTCGCGGGAAAAGACACTGCTCAATCTCGGTGGAACCGATATCGATATCGTCAATGTGCTGGCAGTAAACAACCCGAATTAATCGGGAAAGAAATAAAGTGAATGGCAGATAAAACCAGATCAGGAAAAAGGAGGCAGTAACATGACAATCAGATCATTATACTCAGGAGTATCCGGTCTCAGGACCCAGTCCAATGCGATTGATACGATCGGCAACAACATTGCCAATGTGAACACAGTGGGTTTTCGCCGTGCACGCATGACATCAGCGGATCTGTTCAGCGCCACTCTTTCAAGTGCCAGCGGCGCAACCGCGACCCGCGGCGGAATCAACCCGCGCCAGATCGGACTCGGAACACAGACCGACTCGATTGATACTATTTTTACCCAGGGGAATCCCCAGCAGACTGGAAGGCTCCTCGACCTGGCTATCCGGGGTGGAGGCTTTTTCCAGCTCGCAGATGGCAATGGGGCAACCTACTTTACACGTGCTGGGAACTTTGGGCTTGATGAAATGGGATATGTGACCAAGCCCAGTTCAGGCCTGCGGTTGATCGGGCAGATTGCCAATGCCCAGGGGGACATCGATTCCACCACTCCGCCCCAGGCCATCAAGATTGATTTCAGCTCCCTTTCAGATGCAGTGCCGACTGGTGTAGCCACACTCGGAGGAAACCTGAGCAGTACGTCCACCTCCACCGGAGCCACCTCCCTGAACACGCTGGTCACCCTTTTCAATCACCAGGGGATCCCTCTGGGACTCAATGCGGGGGATGTGATCAAGATTGGCGGAGGAACCTACAACACAGTCCCGCCTGGAGTTCCGGTAAACATTCCAGCGACAGACATCCTGACTGTGTCTCCGACGACAACACTTGGTGAACTTGCCAGCAGCCTGCGGTCCAGCCTTCGGACTCTGACCGGCAGCACCACACTGGATGTGACTGTGGATGCCACCGGCGGGTTGCGCATCGAAACCGGCCCTGAAACCATCACCGATCTGTCGGTGTCCGCTGTGGGTGTCGATGGCACTGAAAAAACCCGCATCCGTTCGATCTTCAATGATGGAGAGCTGGATGGAAACATCGACCTCCTGGCAAACACTTCGGTAACGACCGGGGTTTTCCGCCAGGCTGATGCCACCAGTTCCACCGAGGTCTTTGACTCCCAGGGAAATGCGCGCACTGTAATCACGACTTTCGCTCGTGACACCCGGAATGTGCCTGCCCCTGCGGAAACACTCCTCACCGGCCTTTTTGATGATGCCTCAAGGTCACTGGGTGTGACTGCCGGAACGACAAACATTGTTATCGCTGCGGGTTCCACTATCGGAGGCACCACCACAGTGACCGATACCGCAGTTCTCGCGGTTGCAGCCAACTCGACTCTCGAGGATCTTCGTTCCGCGCTGGAGACCCAGCTGAACACGATCGGCGGGGTTTCGGATATCACTGTCAGCCTGCTCCCGGATGGTTCATTCCGGGTCAGCTCGCCAACATCAACTATTACCGACATGCGGATCCACATCGACAATGATGCCGTCAATGGCGGATCAGCCAGCACCGCAGGAACGATTACCAGGCTTTTCAATAACCGTGACTTCGGAGTTGCCTCTGCAACTGAAGGCCTGGATGTGACCGCGGGAACTTATTCTGATTCCAACACTTTTCACACCAGCAGCCAGATCCTCAACAGCTGGACCTACCAGGTGGTGGTCCCTCATGGCGTCAACCAGCCCCCCAGTGCTGCCACTGGCGAACTCGTCTTCCTGGCCAATGGAAATTTCGACAATTATGGCCGCGATTCCAGCAACAACATTATCTCCTCGAATCCGATTATCCAGTTTGATCCGGATGGTGTCGATCCTCAGAATGGCGGAGTGGATTCCCTCACCATTCAATTCGATTTCTCCGATCTCACTCAGAACGCCTCAACAACCACTGCGTCGATTCTGTCGCAGGATGGAAGCCCGGTTGGCCGTCTGGAAACCATCGATATCAGTAATGATGGTGTCGTCACCGGGGTCTTCTCGAACGGGACATCACGCACTCTTGCGCGCATCCTGGTTGCGAGCTTCGCCAATGATGGCGGCCTGCTGCGTGCCGGCGATAACCTCTTCGTTCAGTCGAGCAACTCTGGCGAGCCGGTCCTGGGTGTGGCTGGAACCCTGGCACGCGGTGAAATATCCTCGAATGAACTTGAATTGTCGAATGTCGATATCTCCGAGGAGTTTGTTAACCTGATCCTGGCTCAGCGCGCCTTCCAGGCGAATGCCCGGGTGATTTCAACCGGTGACAATATTCTCCAGGAGCTGGTCAACCTCGTCCGGTAGTCTTATTGCGCCCGGCTTGTAAATGCCCTGATCCCCTCCCCGGCAGTGATATCGGGGAGGGGCTGAACTTCAGAAAATAATTCGGTTTCTTACAATTTCTACTCCCTTATCCGGCACGGATCCCCCCTTTCTCCAATAGACAGAATGAGGAGTTGGATTATCATCCCAACTCAACTGTTGCCTCGGAGGGGACCATGAAACCACGTCTGAAAACCACCGTTGCCGGCAGTTACCCCATGCCCGGCTGGCTTGGAACCTGCCCCTCAAGGCAATCCCTGCTGGATGCAGCCACTGTTATTCTGAAGACACATGAAAATGCCGGAATCGACCTCGTGTCGGATGGCGGAGTGTTTCAGAATTATCCGAAAAATGCCGAATTATCCGGCACTCACGATTATTACCTGCGCCCCCTCGAAAACATCCGGACCCGCCTGTTGCGTTCCGAGTTGATCCACTTCCATGAACTTGAAGAATCTGAAAGCGGCAGCCGCCCGCACGGTGTGGTGGAAGGAGAGATCGATGAAGGCAATCTCAACCTCTTTGAAGATTTTCGCCAGACCCGCACACTGACAACTCACCCATTGAAATATATCCTCCCTGGCCCCTACCGTTTGTGCCATGGCCTTCTGGACCTCTTCTATAACTCCAAGCGGGACCTCTGCATGGCATTGGCGGGAATACTGGCCAACCAGGTCGCTGATATCGATGCCGAGGTGGTCCAGGTCGATGAATCATTCCCGATGGATCAGCCTGGCGAGGCTGACTGGGCACAGGAATGCATCAACATCGTTTTGGATGCAGTCCAGACTATCCCCGCTGTGCATCTCTGTTTGTGCGATTCCGAGACACACCCTTTTTCGCCTGAGTCCTGGGCGAATACAATTCACTTCCTGAATGGGCTGCATGCCGAACATGCGCTGCTGGAAACATCCAGCCGGATGGGCATGAGGGAAGAATTTCTGAATGACATTCATCCGGATATCAGTATCGGCCTCGGGGTGGTTGATAATCGGACCACTGTGGTGGAAACTCCGGATGAAATCGCTTATCGGATTGATCATGTCGTGGATGCCATTGGAGAAGACCGGGTTGCTTATGTCCACCCTGACTGTGGTCTGTGGATGCTCTCACGCACCATCGCGGACCGTAAAATTCGTGCACTGGTGGCCGGAAGGGATCTTTTTGAAGGACGCCAGCCGTGACTGACCTCATGATGTCCAGCAACCAGGCATCGCCATCCCGGAATCTCCCCCATCGGCGCCTGAATCCACTCAATGGCAGCTGGGTCCTCGTGTCTCCACACCGCACTCAACGCCCCTGGCAGGGAAAGGTGGAAGATCTTCCGCCGGAAAATCGGCCCTCCTATGACCCGGATTGTTATCTCTGTCCGGGCAACCAGCGTGCGGGTGGCCATGCCAATCCACAATACACTTCCACATTTGTCTTCACCAATGATTTTGCCGCACTCCTGCCACAGGATGGAGATGTGGCGCCGGCCAGAGTCCGCTCTTCTTGTCGGAATCAGCACAAGGAACCTGCCGGGTCATCTGTTTCTCTCCGAGACATGATCTCACCCTTCCGCGAATGGCCCTGGGGGACATCCGCAAGGTCATCGATATCTGGATTGAACAGGTTCTCGAGCTCGAAAAACAATATCGCTGGGTTCAGATTTTTGAAAACAAGGGGGAGATCATGGGATGCTCCAACCCCCATCCTCATGGCCAGATCTGGGCCAGCAATTTCCTCCCCCATGAAATTGCACAAGAAGATGAATGCCAGAAACAATACTTGAAACGCCACAGGAGGGTCCTGCTTGAAGATTACGCCGAGCAGGAAATTGAACAGGCGGTCCGTGTTGTTGCCCAAAATGATTCGTGGCTGGTGGTGGTTCCTTTCTGGGCGCTCTGGCCATTTGAAACCCTGCTGCTTCCCAGAAGGCCGGTCAAAACATTGCCCGGGCTGCAAGAGAAGGAAAAGTCAGACCTGGCTGAAATTCTAAAAAATCTGCTCACCCGATATGACAACCTCTTTGGAATTTCATTCCCCTATTCCATGGGATGGCATGCCGCCCCGGCCGGTTCTGACCAGGGCCACTGGCAGCTCCATGCCCATTTCTATCCCCCCCTGCTCCGTTCCGCCACAGTGAAAAAATTCATGGTTGGTTATGAGATGCTTGCAGAACCCCAAAGGGATCTGACTCCTGAACTGGCTGCCGAAAGGCTTCGAAACTCCCCCGATGTCTTCGCTGTCTGAATTTCCAGAGCCAGATTCCATGGAGGTGGAGTCGCATCACACCCGTGTCCGCCGTGCGGCCTATGAAACCCTTGTCTATTCGCTGTCCAAGATTTTTCCAGCGATTGCCACATTCATCGGGATCAAGATCTTTTCGGTCTGGTACAGCCGGGAGGCCTATGGGCAGTTTGCCACAGTCATGGCCCTGTCGTTGCTGGTCAGCAGCTTCTGTACCGGCTGGCTGCAAGCTGCTTTGCTGCGCAATTATCCCGAATGGAAGTTGCGGGGGCAGGAATCGATCCTGTTCTCCAGTGTCTGGCTGGGGGTGCTATTTTCATTAGGCATAGTCGGCAGCCTCTGTCTGGCTGGCTGGGTTCTGAGAGATACCGGTGCGGGTCAGTTATTGAAAGCCGATCTGCTGGGATGGGTCTTTCTGGTAGTTCTGGTCACCTCCGTGATGAATATGGTTCTGGCATTTTTCCGTGCCAGCAGAGAGGTCGGAGCATTTTCAATCTTCAGCGGCCTCCTGAGTTTCTCCCGCCTGATGGGTGGCATTGTGTTCACTCTCCTGCTGGGTGCGCTGGCCTCCTCGCTGATATCCGGATCCGCTGCGGGGCTGTTTCTGGCGACTGGATGCATGATATGGAGCCTGTTCCGGCGGCAGGCACATTTCGCAAACCAAATCTGGCCTGCCTGGGGTCGCTCTTCCTGTTCGGATTTCCTCTTTCCATTGGGCAGTTCTCCAGTCAGATCCTCAATGTCTCCGACCGTTACATCATCTCCATTCTGCGGAATGATGCCGAGGCCGGATTGTATGCCATTAACCATGATATCGCCGATGCCTCGGTCCGCCTGATCATCATGACCCTCATGCTGTCCGGATATACAGCAGTCACCGAGTGCTATGAAAAGGCCGGCAGGGAAGCAGCCGAACGGCTGGTTTCAACCCTGTCCAGGATGTATATCCTGCTGGCTCTCCCGATTGTGGTGGGAACCTATTTCACTCAGCATGATCTGGTCCTGCTTGTTGCAGACCCGAAGTATGCCGAAGGGGCAGATATCCTGTTCTGGGTTTCTTTCGGCGTGTTCCTGCTTGGCCTGGCCCAATACCAGGATCTGGGACTTCATATCGCACGGAAATCCGGCTTGCTGGCTTCCATCGTCACCGGGTCAGCCTGCCTCAATATCATCCTCAACCTGCTCCTGGTTCCTGTCCTCGGCTTTCGTGCTTCGGCATACAATGCCTTCATCACCTTTGCCGTTTTATCAATCATCATCCCGATTTTTTCACGGCGCTGGCTGGCATGGAGCATTCCGTGGACCAGTCTGGCAAAAATTGCGGCCGCGCTGGCCGGGATGGCGGTTGTGGCCGCACTGTTGGGCAGGACTTCTGAGATTCCCTATATCCGCCTGGCTTTGCAGACATCGGTTGGAGCTGCCACGTATTTCGGTCTGCTTCTCCTGATGGGGGAGCTCAACTGGCGGACTTTTATGAAACTGACAATCTGAATTGTTCTCCTGCCCGGTTGAAATAACGGGAGCCAGAAATCCCCCCGGGGTAAAGAAAAATTCGAACAGGCAGGCTGTGTGTTGCTTCCAGCGGATTCTTTGCTATATTTCATCGGTTGCTGAATGCCACTGGTTCTATACCATTACAAACTCATCGAACCAGCCCATTCAGCGAATTTAAAGTACTGAAGGATGAATCATTATGGCCAAAGGCAAACGTGAAAAAATCAAACTCGAAAGCACTGCTGGGACTGGTTTTTTCTACACGACAGAAAAAAATAAAACCAATGTCACCGGAAAGCTGGAAATGAAGAAGTATGATCCGGTGGTCCGGAAACATGTCGTTTTCAAAGAGAAGCCGCTCAAGTAACCAGAGTTTCTGCTTGCCCTGAATCCCTCACCCTCGGATGGGTGAGGGTGAATACCTGATCTGGACTCAAACATCGGACCTGTCATTATTCCCTGAAAATCCGCACGGAGAGAGATTCAGTGAGATCTCTTCCTCCTGGAAAAGAGGGTATCATGGATGATTCCGGTGTTCCTCGCCTTCCCGAAAATCCACATCAGCCGGACTCACGCCTGAAATCAGAAGGGGATATTAACCTTTCCCCAAAGCGGTTGAAGTGGGCGGAATCCTTCCTGGATGAGGAGACCCGAGCCTGGTTGGAACGTGATGCAAAGGTATTTCTGCATCAATCCCTCTCAACTCCCTGCCTGGATGTTCTGAAAGAGTCCAGCGGTGCCTGTTTTACAGACCTCAGCGGAAGAACTTTTCTCGATTTCCATGGAAACAATGTCCATCAGGTCGGGTATGGCCACCCCCATGTCATCGAGGCCATCACACGGGAGATGCAGCAGCTGCCTTTCTGTCCGAGGCGCTTTACCAACATTCCTGCCATCCTGCTGGCGGAAAAGCTGGCTCATCTGGCTCCTGGCGACTTGAATAAGGTGCTGTTTGCACCTGGAGGGACTTCGGCGATCGGCATGGCGCTCAAACTCGCGCGCGCTGCAACAGGGCGGTACAAGACCATATCCATGTGGGATTCGTTCCATGGGGCATCACTCGATGCAATCTCTGTGGGAGGTGAAGAAGTTTTCCGAAGCCGTATCGGGCCACTCCTGCCTGGTTCTGAACATGTCCCCCCGCCCGATGCGTATCGTTGTCTCTGGGGGTGCAATGGTTCCTGCAACCTGAAATGTGCGGATTACATCGAATATGTCC
The DNA here is from genome assembly GCA_001567115.1 of Candidatus Hinthialibacteria bacterium OLB16. Lineage (GTDB taxonomy): Bacteria > Hinthialibacterota > Hinthialibacteria > OLB16 > OLB16 > OLB16. The sequence continues at coordinate 7,487 of LMZT01000109.1, forward strand.
TGGAAAAAGAAGGAGATGTCGCGGCGGTGATTGCAGAGACAATCCGTTGCACCCCTTTCATTCCTCCACGAGATTACTGGAAGAAAGTCCGGGAGGCCTGCGATCGCCATGGCACACTGCTGATTCTTGATGAAATTCCGATCTGCCTGGGAAGAACCGGGAAGATGTTTGCCTGCGAACACTTTGAGGTTGTGCCCGATATGCTTGTCATCGGCAAAGGCCTGGGAGGCGGAATCTTTCCACTGGCTGCACTCATCGCCAGGGAAGACCTGGATATCCTCGGGGATCGCGCCTTGGCCATTACACCCATGAGAAAAAGCTCTGTCGGTTGTGCCGCAGCACTGGCAGCGCTCGAGGTCATTGAACAGGAGCACATCCTGGAGCATGCAACCCGCATGGGTGAGCAGGTTCTCTCCCGGCTGCAGTCCATGAAAAAGGAACACCCCCTGATTGGCGATGTCCGTGGGACAGGTCTATTGCTCGGGATCGAACTGGTCCTGGATCGTGAAACCAGGCAGCGCGCCCTGGATGAAGCCGAGGAGGTTCTTTATGCCTGTCTTTCCCGGGGTTTGAGCTTCAAGCTGACCATGGGCAATATCCTCACTCTCACTCCGCCTTTAATCATCAGTGATGGTGAAATGGACCATGCTCTGGCCATCATCGATGTGGCTCTCTCAGAGGTTGAAAGGCAAACGGGGGATGAAATAAGACCGAGGTCTACCGAAATGGTCCTGTGAAAGTTCAACGCAGGTCAAAACAGACCGCATCCCCGACCGCATTCCGGCAGAACAGCCTTCCCCCCGAAAGGACCGGCGGAGTCCAGCAACGCCCCCCCAGGATTTGCGCACGGGTGATTTCCTTGAACCCGTCAGGTGCAGCATGTGCCACCACCAGTTCACCTTTGTCGGTGAGCGCCAGGATTTTTCCATCGGATATGATGAGTCCGCCTTTGGTCACCGATGGCTCGCTCCATTTGAGCTCTCCATCCGCAAAGCTGACACAACGCAGCTCCCCCTGGTTGTCACGATTCACATTTCCATCGAAGCCATACAGATACCCTTCCCACAGGACCGAGGCGCTAAAGTGGTTGCGCATGTTCCGGTTGTCCCAGATGACCTTCGGCTTTTTCCCCCAGTCGATCTCCAAAACCGCACCACCCCGGTCGTATGCCGAGGAAATGAACATGCGGTTGCCTGATAGGATGGGTGTGGTGCAGTTGGTGTCATCGAAGGTTTCCCATTTATAACGGCACCCCTCTTCCCCTGTTTTCGGGTCAAACACCAGAAGGCCAAAGCCATTCAATGTGGCCCCATACTCTTTTCCATTCAAAGTGAAAGCAGTGGGGGAAGTGAATGCCCGTGGGACCGCAGTGTGCTTCCAGAGAAGCTTGCCTGTGGTTTTATCGTAAGCGGCCAGCACCCCGCAATCGGTGATGACCTGATCACCGGCTACCAGCGGCGATGCGGAGATTCCAAAGTCACTGACTTCAACCCCCAGCTCTGCGGGCAGATCATGTGTCCAGCGTATTTTCCCATCCGCAGCGGAGAGGCAGTAAAATTTTCCATCTTTCCCCATCGTGTAGACAGCATCCTTGTCGATCGAGGGAGTGGCGCAGGGGCCTCCTTCATGGAATGTGTCACACATTCTGGCGGGATAACCCTGGCGCCAGATTTCTTTCCCGGTATTGGCATCCAGACACAGAATCGTTTCTTTTCCATCAAAGCTTCCCATGGTCCAGACCCGATCCCCGACCACAGCAAAGGTGGAGAATCCAATCCCAATCGATGCCTGCCAGAGGATTGGCGGGCCTTCATCCGGCCAATCGGATTTCCAGCCTTTTTCAGATGAGACTCCATTCCGGCTCGGTCCCAGAAAGCAGGGCCAGTCAACCGAGTCATAAGCCCAGCCTGCCTGGCCCGACCCGATCAGGCACAAACACAAAATGATCCATCCACGCATCGAAATTCACTCCTGGAGTCAGACTGCCCGTTTTGAAACGGTCCAGTGATTGTACATATTGGCTGCGACAATGGAAATAATTGCAAGAGGTTCGGGCGTTTTGATATAAGGTTCTCGTCCCATAGGGCGTCATTTCTGTAGGGGCATGGCATGACGCGCCCATTCGAAAAATGGGTGATCTCCCTGGGCACATCATGTTGTGCCCCTACAGAAAACGGGTCATCTCCCTTTGTGGATGTATCGCCACCGAATGGCACATTGCCTCCCTTCGGAAAAACAGAAAGCCACGGGAGGGGGAATCAGTGGTCGTCTTGAGCGTGCTGTGGGACCATATATCAAAACGCAGAAAATGGAGATTATGGCTTGACAAATGGCCAACCGTATCCATAAATTAATGGTAATGCGATTGTTCGCAGATGGACAGCTCGTAAGGGCTGGCGTGGAACTGCCCCCGTTCGGGGGCGTTTCATTTTATAACCACTTCTTTCCGTATCCATCAACCTGCTGAGTCGCTGCTCGACTGTTCCACTTTTTCATGGTGACTTCACGAACCTCTTCACCGAATGTCTTACCCGCATCTTCGACCAAGCCCTTCTCCGCCAACATTCCCTGTTTGATGGGGTGAGCGAGGACATCCGCGAGCTGGAGACCCGCAATGTTGGCTACCTTTGGTTGAATCTTGATCTTTTTGCTGGTCAAGGTCCGTTGAAAGTCCTCATGACTGAACCAGTGTGTCCCGCTCTCAAAAACCCGCTCATAGGCTTGACGTAACTGAAGATCCTCTTCTTTCCCCCGTGATTCCGCCAGGACATCACCCACGGCATTCAGAAACTTTAGTCTCCCGCAATAGCGTTCCAGCATGGCTGCCATGCAGTAGTGGTAGGGATGGAAAGGACTGGAATAATTGTCGAGATGTTTCTTCTTGTCGATGATGACGCAAGCCATTTTGAACTTCGCATCTTCGATCACTTCCAAGAGACCTTTATCGAATTTCCGTTGAATAGAGGGGTTGCAGAGGATTCCGAACGGACCTTTACGATTGATGATGTCGGATCGGTGAAGGATGACTGGCTTATCTGGACGGGGACCGAAGATGTCACGCTTCAGTGATTCAAGCCGATCCGAGAATTCCACATAGTCTTCGCCTTGTTGAAACCAAACTCCGAGTAGAGCCAAGTAGCGATGGGATGGATCGTCGAGCAGGTTGTAGGTATGGTCTCCCGATTCGTCGATGTAAAGCCGAAAACGTTTGGGACGGTTCTCAGTCATGATCGATCATTGCGCCATTTTGCCCTCAATTCCATTCTTCACTCCTCCGCATCTCGATCTTCTCGGAGGTAAATCTTCACCTCGGTTTCGGGTATTCCGAAAGTTTCCAAAAGTCTTTTCATCAGGTCACGGATCGAGTTTGCGGAAAGGTTGGATTCGGCGTGAATGCCATCTGTGACCGGCATGGCGGACCTGAGTTTAAGGGGGTCCTGCGAGAAGGTCGGATTGCCTCGGTTCGAGTGATAGTCGGGGTTTTCGCAAAGGGCGGTGAAGGTGTCCGGTGATTTTGCCGCCAGTTGTTTCAGGAAGAGTTCGTAGACCCGCCGCCAGGTGACGATCTCCTTGTATCCCTGGTCTTCAAGGACAAATCCATACGGGCGTTTGTAAGTGAAGCTCTCGTCGAGGGAATGAGGCTGAATCTTGTCCATATCCTTAATGAACCGATCTCGTGACTCCCGTGGCGATGTCCACGGCTCCACCTGATGCTCCTCTATTTGAATGTTGGTGTACTCCTGAACCAGAGAGGAGATGGCTGAAGCGAGTTTGCCAAAAGCAATCATCTTCTCGTTATACCTTTTCTTGAAAGCGACTCCTTCATTCAAAGCTTCTTGGTCGTTGTGATCGATGGAAAGCCAGATATCGTCAGAAAGAGAAAGGAGATTTTCGTGCACATGCTCAAGGTCAGTCAAAATATTTCGGATGCTCTTGTTCATTCGAATTCTCCTCTATGTGAAACTGCGTTCCCTGGTATTTTGCTTTTGTGTTGAGGCAACATTCGATGATTTTAATCAACCTGATCATCTTGATTTCCTCAATTTCCTCAGGCTGATGGTAACTATCTCAGAATGAGTAGTTACCCGCAATCCCAAAAACCTGGGTAGATCCTGTATGGGCTGCATCTGTTTAAAATGTTGCTTTCATGGGCGATCATTTCTGTCTGCCGGGGGGCTCCGTTGATGAATCAGACGCATCTGAGGTCGAACTTCAGGAAGTTGTCTTCCGTTCTCCCCACCTTTTCACCTGCATGAACACAGACTCCCGAACCTTCCGCTTCAATTCTTCCGGAGAAATTCTGTGGGAACCGCCCTCATCTCCGGCCTCGGAGATCAGCTGGTCAATTTCGTCCCCCCAATCAGCGCCAAATACCTCCTCAAAACACTCCCGCAAAGCCTGTGTCACAATGGGCGATTTTCCCATCGAGGATATGGCCAGAGCGATGGGACCGGAATGGATGACCCCGCCAGGATACAGGTTTGCGCCCTCTGCACGAGTGCAGCTCTCCACCCAGATTCCCATTGAAAGGGCTGAATTCACGATCTGCTGGTTCACTTGTGGATCATCCGTGCAGGCGAAGGCCAATCTGGCGCCATCCAGGTCGGATTCTTTGAAAACCCGTCTGAATAACTGGATTCGCTTTTCCGCTTCCCATCTTTCAAAAAGGGGGAGAACCTCAGGGGCCGCCACCCGCAGCCGGGCGCGATGCGAAAGAAGTGTTGTGGCGCGCCGCAAAGCCACCTGCCCGCCACCTGCCAGGAGCACTTTCTGGCCTTTCAGGTTCAGCCAGGCCGGATAGAGCTGCAATGGCTGGCTGGTTGCCATTGGACTTAGATCTTTCCAGCTTCTTCAAGCCACTTCGCCAGGCAGGCTTTCAGGTCTGCCATGTCAAAAGGCTTTTCAAGGTAGTCGGTCGCGCCTCTGTGCATGGCATCGACCGCATTCTGCACGCTTCCGTAAGCTGTCACCACGATCACCGGCACTTTGGCTCCATACAACCGCCGGACCGCACCGATGACCTCGAGGCCCCCCACCTGGGGCATGTTCATATCCGTGATGACCGCATCGACTTTCTCCTGCTCGAGCCGGTTGATCGCTTCCTGGCCATCATGGGCCACAAGCACCTCATACCCCGCCGCACGCAATGTGACCTCGAGCAGCAGCAGGATTCGCTCTTCATCATCAACAATCAAACCCGGGTCGTTTCGCTCAATGAATATCTCCCGTTTTGGAATGCAGGTCATTGTGCACTCCTTCCAGACAAATCATGCCGAATCCCCTTCCTCGGGGGATGCATCCTCACTTGTTGCAGCCCCCTCAGGAGCCAGTCGAACATTCAGAATGAAACAGGCTCCAGTCAATGGGGGTTTGACCGCATCGATTGTCGCGTTATTCCGTGTGACCAGGTGCTTCACAATCGCCAACCCAAGCCCGATGCCATTTTCCTTCTTGCTGAAAAATGGTTCGAAGATCACGGGAAGATCCGCTTCGGGAATCCCCGGCCCATCATCGGTAATCCGAATCTGAAGGTTTCCTTCGCTGTCCACCCGGCTGTCCACCAGAATGGTCCCGGTCCCGCGGCAGGCATCGCGTGCATTCCTGAACAGGTTTGTGAAAACCTGGATCAGCTGGTCTTTATTGAACCAGATCAGGTCATTGACCGGGTCGAGCTGTGTGGCCAGCTGCATTTTGGGCGCCTGCCGAAGCGAACGGTCCGCCGATTCCTGGATCGCCCTGGCCAGGCTGGTTGGATCACGGCTCGGAGCCAGCCGCGGTTTTACCAGTCCCAGCAGGTCCTGAACCATATTATTCAAACGATCGACTTCATCGATGATGTAACGCGAAAGTGTGCGCATGACACTTCCCTCATCGGCCGATTCCTCCAGGGTCTGCGCCGAGCCGCGGATGATGAAAAGCGGGTTGCGGATTTCATGCGCCAGGTAACTGGCCATCTTCCCGAGATTTGAAAGCCGCTCCTGTTCGCGCAGTTGCCGGCTCTGACCCTCGATCGTGTTAAATGCGCTCTTGAACAGGCTGAACAGGGCGATGAAAGTGAGCATGGTCACCACAAGCACCCTTTTCCACACAGCCCTGACTGCACCGACAGCATGTTTCAACAGCTCCTGTGGATTCTTGCGCAGCTCCAGGACCCCAGGGGTTACATTCCCATTGACAGGGGTGCTCTCCACCAGACGTGCAAGATCCGGATCTCTGAGCAGAGAAACAGATTGGACCACCTGTTCTTTTGGAAACGAGATCGGAATCAGAATCCGCAGGTAGCTGGTTGAAGAGGTTTCGTTGATGATCCGGTCTTCATGGGCCAGGGCATTCCACATCCAGAGGATTTTCGACATCCCGCTTTCGAGGTGGGCGCGCCCATATCCGGCCATCCCTTCCTTGAGCAAAGGATCTTCCGGAATGGGTTTTCCGATTAGATCACGCCGGTTCGACCACAGAACCCCTTTTCGATCCCAGAGAATCTGCAGAGGGTATTCGCTGGGGCTCATCGATCCGGACAGCTGGTCGCTGATCATCTGGATTCGCTCATTCTTCGCTGCCTGTTCATCAGGGCCAGAGTCGAAATAAGCCAGTGAAAAACGCTGGTTCAGTTCTGGGTGAAGCGATCCGAAAAGCTCTGTGCTTTGCAACCGGCTGACTGTGTCGATCATCTCATCCGAAAACCAGTAACCGAAGTAAAGGCCCATTCCGATCAGCCATGCCAGGTTGAGAAATACAAAACGTTGGATCAGATTGAATCGGAATGTCATGGTTCCATGTTGGATATCGGGCAGGCTTCGTCATGGAATTCCACATGGACAGGCATGGGCAAATTCACTGGCGGAAACCCCTCGATGATACGGGACAGCCAGGGGGCATTTTCCGCCGCCATGTTCAAAAAAATCTCCAGGCCGGTGATGGCCTCCTGGTCCAGGCTGAACTGCAGCGAATGTGTCAGGTATTCCAGGCAAAGCGAGGTATCCAGCCCGAGCCGCCGTGAAGCCTCCTCTGCCAGCTCACGCAAAGGCCGGGGCGCTTTGCGCGCTGCATTCCGCAGAAAGGCTCCCACTCTTCCAAGAACCACCTCACGCCGGACCAGCCAGGCCGCATACACGAATGGATACCCGATCCATTCCTTCCAGGCCTCGCCGAGATCCACCTGGTAACCGGACTGGCCGGAACGGAACAGCCCTTCATCCCCGATCGCCAGCTGGGCATCACAGGCCAGCGCCTCAAGGCTTCCGATCGGGTGACGGCTGAAAACAGGATCTTTTTCCAGCTTCAGGCGATACCATAAGGCTGTCAAAGTGCATGAAGTTAATGAGGATGGATCGAGGTTGACAGTCTCTGCTTCATCAACCGGTCTGCAGCCGGTGAGCAATACGCTGTTTACGGCACCGCGGGAAACCACCCCGACATCGGGCAGTATGGCATACTTTCCGCGCAAGTATTCCACGCATGAGACCAGGCCGATGTCTATCTCATCGACCGCCATCAATTCAGCCAGGCGGGAAGGGCGATGAAACTGAAAATCCGCCGAATCCCGCAGACTGTCATACCCTTCGATCAATGGTTTGCCGTTCAGGTATGGAATGGCGCCAACTTGTATCTTTCTGGTCATATCGGGAAGGTTCTCACAGAAATCACTTGTGAGATATTATCAGCCCTCCCAGGGACCGTGAAGGGCAGGGAATTGCCCCGATTCAGCTCGATTCCGTTTTTCCGAGGATCTCGACCCTTCGTTCAATGGCCTCCAGCTTTTCTGAACATATTTTTGAGAGCCGGATCCCCTCTTCGAACAAATCGGCCCGCTGAGTGAGCGTGCCCTCTCCGGCCTCGAGCTGGGCCACCACACGGTTCAGGCGTTCGAATACCTCTTCAAAACTCTTTTCTTCTGGTTGCTCTGTCATGATGAAGCAATTCTAGCAGCCTTTTGAGTCACTCCAAGTGAACTGATGAGGAAATTCCCGGGTCCCAGTACAGGGACATTGGAGGTCTTAATTGCCGCCATAGCCGCCGCGTGAGGTGCGGAATGGAGCTGCCTAGCGCAGGAAATCGATCAGGCTGGGCTGCAACAGCTGTGCTCCAGCAGTCAGTGCGGCATTCAGCACATTGGCCTGGGTTGAAAGCTGGGTGATGGTTTCGGCCAGATCCGCATCCTCATTTTCCGACAGCAATTCGGTCAGGAAGGATTCGAATGCCTCCAGGCGATTCTGTGAAGCTTCCACACGGTTGACCCGCGCACCAATGATCGAACGGTTTGACAGGACTGTGGCGATATCGGCATCGAAACTGTCCAGAACACGGCTGAAGTCCTCGCTTGTGCTGGTGGGGGAGCGCAGCACCTGAATCATCTCTGCCAGTGATCGAAAGATGTTCTGGCTTTCTGTTTCATCGACTGTCCCCGGATTCGAGATGCCGAAATCGGCCGCATTGTCACCGGTGCGGTTCTGTGCGAATCCAAGGACTGCCGCGATATTTGAACCTCCCAAATCCACAGCCGAAAGGGTGGTGCTGAAGAAATCGGACTCCAGGTCGATCGCGCTGCCGTCGGCATTGATCGATGCGACAACCCCGTTCACCTGGGTGTTGATGGCTTGAATCAGGTCAGCAACTGTTGTTGCACCGGACAGGTCCAGAGTGGTTGTGGCCCCTTCATTGGTAATCTGAAGCTGGCCTGGAGCCAGGATTCCGAGCGAAGCCAGAGAGGCATCGAGTGTGACTGTTCCCGAACCCAGTGCGGAGGATCCGAAAATCTTCCGCAGAGATGTCATCTCGAGAGAATCCACACTTTCGGTTGCACTGAAGTTGATGCCGGTCCCTGATGCATTGATGAACGCCTCTACTGGTGCGCCACTGGCTGCGACTGCGGTGATTACATCACCAACAGTTGCAGCGCCTGCCAGATTCACCTGATACTCGTCATCCCCCACCTGAATCGACAGTGCATCCCCGGTGATGCCAAGCGAAGCAAGTGTCGTTGCGGCAGTGATGCCCGCGCCGATCGAAGATCCTGTTACCTGATGGTACATGCCCAACACTTCGAGGACATTGGAGGTTCCATTCTGGAGCTGAACATCATTGCTGGTCAGAGACCGAATTCTCAGCCGGCCATTGCTGTCGATATCAGCTTCCGCAGTCGTGACCGAACGGTTGATTTTATCCCGCAGCGACTCCAGGCTGTCCGTCAGAGGGTCGTAAGTAATCGCAACACCATCAACAACGAAGGTGCCTCCGGCAACCGGCGGCGCAGCCGCAGCCAGTTCCGTTGCCAGCAGGTTTGTGGCTGTGACTGTGGCGGCCGCTTTGATTTCATTCAGTGAAGTAAAAAAACATCAGGGCCTGTCAGGTTTGCCGCCAGGAAATCCCCCTGGTTGATTTCTATCAATCGGTCACCGAAGTCCCCGCGGTATGCAACTGCATCCAGGCCATCTCCCCCAACAAAGCGTTCAAATGGCGTAGTCAGCGTTTTGTCTCCGCTGAATATGAAACGCCCCTCGAAGTTTGCATTTGCCTGCTGGATGACTGTGGACAGAATCTGCTCGATCTCATCGGCAACAGCACCGCGTGATCCCGCCGACAGGCTGCCGTTGGCCCCCTGAAGTGCCAGCTGGCGCGCACGCTGCATGCTGTCGTTAACTGTCGATAAAGTCGATTCAGTCAAATCCATGCCGGCACGGCTGAGTGTGAGGTTTCGCTGGTAACGGCGATTTTCCGCCAGCTCCTGGCGGAGGTTCAAAGATTCCACATAGGAGATCGGGTTCTGCTCGGGCAGGCGGAATTTGCGCCCGGTTGAAAGGATCTCCTGGAGGGTTGCGACCGACTGCTGGTTCCTCTGGATATTTGCGAGCAGCCGCTGGGCTGTGATGTTATTTGTCACCCGCATCTCTCATCTCCCTTTACCTTGTCGCTCCCATCCCATTGACAACCCGGTCGATGAGCGTGTCGACCGTGGTGATATAACGTGCTGCTGCATTGAATGCCTGCTGAAAACGGATCAGGTTTATCGATTCCTCATCCAGTGAAACCCCGGAAACAGATTCCTGCCGTGACTTCAAATCCAGCAGGCTGGTATCGGATGCATTCAGTTCCGTGGTGTTCCGCTGGGCGCGCACCCCCAGTTCGGCAATCATGCGGCGGTAGGAATCGCCAACTGTGGTAGTATTTCCATCGGCAACCAGGGCATTCTGGAGGGCAGCCAGCTGGAGTGAGGCTCCATTGTCTCCCGAGGCCCTGTGGCTGATGCAGCTATTCTTCTGAGGCCGGATTCAGAGTTCATGATGGACTCACTGACCTGCATGCTTTCGGCGTCATTCCCGGAGAAGAAGGTGTTGATCCCCAGGGCAGTCAACACATGGCTTGTATCCCCCTGAAAAGTGAATTTCAATCCCCCATTGGCTGTAATCTGGAGCTGATTGCCCGCAGTCACCGCAGCGGAGATTGAACCGGCTCCCGGACCTGCGGCGCCATCGATTGCATCGATCTGGGCTGCCAGGTCATTCAGGCTGTCCACTGTGGGATCGAAATTGATCGTGTAGAGGTTCTGCACCACGTTGTTTTGATTCACCACACGAATTACAAAGCTGCCGGCTGCTGGGGGGAAATCGAGATCGAGATCCTCGAGGTCTCCGTTGGGATCATCCATGCTGATTGTTCCCGTGATCTCTGAAAAAGACTCAAACCCAATCGCTCCGGTATGGATGTTGTTGACCTCGCGGATGATCGTCTTCGCCAGTGTGTCGATCTGGCCGATCAATCCCGGGACAAGTTCATCCCGGGCCTGGATGAGAGAACCGAGAATCCCCGTGTCCAGATCCTCGGTGAGGATGCGTGACCGTTCGATCGAGTTGATGATCTCAAACTTCCCGGTCGGATCCTCCGGATCAGTTATCGCCTCCAGGGGGGCGACACGCGATCCGATGACAACCCCTGTTCCAAGGATCCGGACATCCACCTGGCCATTAGGCTGCTCTGTCACTGTTATGGGAGCATATTGGGCCAGTTGGTTGAGGAGGTTATCTCTCATGTCCCGCAAATCATTGGCATTGTTTTGCGGGTTGGCTTCCACCCGGACAATCTCCTGGTTCAGAGAAGCGATCCGCTGGAAAATCCCGTTCATCTGTGCGATACCGGAGCTGACCTGCTGATTGAGCCGTTCAGCCATTCCTGAGAGGCCCGAGTGCAATGCGTTCAAACCCCGGGCCAGAGTGATCGCTGTTTCGCGGACTGTTGCGCGCACTGCGATGCTCTCGGGATTTGCGGAAAGCTCCTGGAAAGCTCCAAAAAACCGGCTGAGCAGCGCATTCAATCCCGATTCCGCAGGATTTTCTTCGAGCAGCTCCGCCAATGGATTCAAGGGGTCCTGCAGCATCACCTGCAGCTCCCCCAGGATATCTGAGTTTTTATCGAGGAATCCCTGTTCTGTGGTCGCGGCGCGCACCTGAAAATCAAGGAATTGATCTCGCACTCGTTCGATCGAATCCACACGAACCCCGGTTGGGATCGCCCCGGGGGTCACATTCAATGGATCCGATGTCACGAAGTTGACACGCTGCCGTGAATACCCTTCGGTATTCGCATTGGCGATGTTGTTACCGGTGACATTCAGCCCCAGCTGCTGGGCCAGCAAGGCCCTTGCGCCAACATCGAATATGCCAAATAAAGTCACCATAGCGCCTGATTCCTCCCTCAGATTCTCCTGTCCAGCAATCCCGGGGAGACTTCTTTTCCACTGACCAGTGCGCCGCTCGGGTTATAAGCCACCGCCTGAAGCTGCAGGCGATGCAACAGGTGCTCGATCAGCTCGCGGACATAATTCAGCGAGCGTTCGATCAGGTTGGTATTGCTGAATTGAAGCTTCCCGATATCCACACACACGGATGAGATCTTCTTGGCCAGCAGTTCCGCACGCCCACGGTTCTCCCGTGCAAGCACCGGGGCAATCTGGCGCAATGAGGGTTCTCCATCGCATTCCAGCTGGGCACCCTGTGCGATCTGCCAGGCGACATCACGGCGTTCTTCTTCAAGGATGGTGGCTTTCTGCACCCAGTTCTCCATGGAGCTGTTCGAGTGTTCCAGCCCCCGGACAGAGAAATTGAGCAAGGCCTGGTTTTCCATCAGCTTAATGGCTTGAATCTCCTGATAGATGTGAAGCTCTTCTTCCAGGATTTCGAGCAGTCTTTTTTCGAGCGCCTGACTCATGTTTATATCTCCTTGAAGGTATGGTTGTATTTTAACCCGGGTCAAGCGGAAATATCCACTTTATCTATTTTTCCTGCTTTTCTATTTATCGGCAGAAAATGTTCATTCTTGTCTGGGAGCGGCCTGAATGGATCCGTCTCTTTCATCAATGGCCTGAGTTTTCCTGGCTCACCCAGGGGCGAAAACTTCTCCGAGGATGGATGGAGCGGGATGAATCGAGAGCCAACTGATGAGGGGTTTACCTGCTCCTGCTGCCGCTGGATTTCTTCGACAATACTGCTGGAAATTCCAGTCTGGCCGGACTGAGCGACCTGCTCAGCCATTTTTTCATCGAACAGATCCTGGTAAACACCCTCGGCGGAGTTCTTCCCGAACAGCTCAGTTTTGGGGATTGAACGCCGCATGATCGACAGCAACTGGTGGAGCAGCAGCGATTCGAACTGCTGTCCGATCTTCTGAATCTCCTGATCGGACAGTTTTTTTCCACTTCTTGTCCGGTCGGAAAGGGACTGCAGATCCTCGACTCCAAATCCGGAAGTCTGCAGCGCGGGGATTTGAGGCAATGACAGGGACATTGAATTCGTTTCCATGATCAATCCTCCACAAACAGAAGTTTGGCATGAAGCGCCCCCATGCGGTCGAGCGCCTGGAGAATGGCGATGATGTCTCTGGGCGAAGTGTCGATTTCACCCCCGCTGATGGCACGAATCAGGTTTCCAACCGAGTCCCCTTCATCGAGCTGGACCATGGCTTTATCTCCCTCGGTGACAGTGGTTTCGGGAGGTTTGCCCTGCACATACTGCATCTGGGATTCAGGGCTGATATAACCGCCGGTTTCATCGATGCCGGCCCTGCCGGAGGAAGGTATCAGACGGTCTGGCTCAGCAGGTTTCACGACAATTCTCAGATCCCCCTGGACAATATCGACAGCGGATAACTTGGCATCCCCACCCGCAATGACGACCCCGGTGCGTTCGCTCACAATCACACGGGCAGGAAGATCGGTTTCGAGCTGCAGGTCTTCAATCTCACTGATCAGCTCCATTGGGGTGTCATATTCATATCGTTTGCTCAAAACAATCAGGTCGATCTCAACTGTTCCCGGATCCAGGGCCAGGGCAGCCTTGGTCAGGTTAAAGCTTTCATTGATCGCTTTCTGGATATTACGCGCCTGGGTGAAATCCGGATTCTTCAGGATCAGGTTCACTTTTCCGCTGTTCAACCGCTCGCGGTCTTTTTCGCGCAGGTAATTGGCATTTTTTTCGACAATGGCGCCATCGGTCAGAATCCCCACTGTCGGATGATTTTTCTGCTGGCCGCCGCCGCCCCCCTGGCCTCCCTGGGAAAATCCACCGACCGAGACCGGCCCTTGTGCAATCGCATAGATTTCGCCATCCATGCCGAACAAGGGGGCTGCCAGCAGGGTTCCTCCCACCAGGCTTTTGGCATCAAACTGTGAACTGATTGTGACATCGAGCCTGGAGCCTGCACGGACATAGGGTGGCAATTCCGCCGTTACAACCACCAGGGCGCTGTTTTTCGGTTCGACCTTCGCCAGGTTGACATCCAGCCCTCGCCCCTCCCGGGAGAGCATCGACAGGTAATTGCGGATGGCCTGAGCGGTCTCCTTGCGTGTGGAGTCATCCCCGGTGCCAAAAAGGCCGACAACAAGCCCATATCCCATCAGCTGGTTCCCGCGCTCAAATTCGACACGTGCCACATCTTTGATGCGGACTTTCGCGGCCAGGCTGGCTGGAATCACCACTGAAAGCCCCAGCAGGCAGACCAAAGCCTTCATGCAGATGGGCTGAATGGATGGTTTATGTAAATGGCTCATAGTCCAGGTTCCTCAGAAAATTGGAATGTAATCCAGGATACGATGTATCCATCCAGGGTTGGTGACATTCTCACCAGGCCCCTTGCCTTCCCATTTCAGCTGGCTGTCAGCGACATGGGTGCTCGGAATCGTGCGGGTGATCGGATCGACATCCTCCGGGTCGACAATCCCGCTGAGAATTCGGTTCTTTCGATCCCTGCCGATGATCCTGGCCTGGCGTCCTTCGATCATGAGCCGCCCATCTGGCAGCACCTTGGTCACACGGCAGGCGATATCGAGAGTCAGCTGGCTGCGGCGGTTTCCGCGGGTCTCACCCTTGTAGTCATCCGTTCCCTGAATATCCGTCTGGGGGAAATCCGGCACACCCCCGACTGTCCCGAACAGATTTTTGTCCACCTTGTTGTTCCAGAACCCCGCAACATCGAGCGCAACATCCGATTCGGTTGTATTTTCATAACGGATATCTTCCTGAGAACGGAAATTCTCTTTTATTCGGACAACAATGATGTCGCCGACCTTAAAAATCGGGGCAGGGATCTCCGAAAAGGGAAGATTGAAACGGCTGCTTTCCCCCCATAAGGAGCCTTCATCATAATTAGGGTGTCCTGTCGTCACGACTTGAGGGCGAAGCGATGTCGTATATCCAGCCATTGGATCCCCGGAGGGTTGTGAAGGGTCCCCATTCCAGCACATCGCCTGCTGAGCTGTTATCAACAGGGCAAGGAGCACTATCCGTGTGCATGCTTTTATGATTGGGGTTCTATTCATTTTCATCGCTTTTCAAGCCTCTGCCAGCCCGCCGTATTGCGCATCTCATCTTTTCTCGGATAAAAGCAAGACTGTTCCATCCTCAAGAAGCCTCCCAACTGCTTCTTTCTTCGATTTCTTCATCTTCACTTTGACTTCCTGTCCAACACGCAGCAGGTCTTCCTGCAAAGTCGCATGAATGGAAAGCCTGACATTTCCGACCTGTTTCACCAGGGTGACAGACTCTCCCTTTTTCCGCAGAGGAATCCATTCAAGATCGCTCTGGCGGATTGGAATCCCTGATTTGATTGCTTTTCGCAGCCGTGCCCCGATGATCGTTTCCGGATCCAGCACCAGGTCCGGCATGTCGGAGGAATCCAGGATTTTCACCTGGTCTTTTACCAGGTCCTGGGATTTGATGATTTGCCCGGTTTCCAGATCCTGGCCGGCGATCACCGCCCAGGCGGTTTCATGGACTCGCACTGAAACTGCCTGTGTGTGAACCTGTTTCCCATCCACCAGGTATCCCAGAATGACTGTACGGATGCCGCTGCCGGGCCGATCCAGATCCTGCGCGGCTATCTCAAGTTCACCCACCGGGAGCGGGATCGGCTGGGGCTGCCGCATGACAGTGACTTCAACCTCATGCTCCTTTCCATCCTGGTGGTTGCGTGCCTGAAAGGCGGTTTCGATGACTTCCTGGATCCGCTCGATGGGAATTGTCTGGCTGGGGACTTCAATTTGAATCCGCTCCGGGCCGGTGATTTCGAATTCTTTCCCGGCAAGTCCAGTGTGGCGCAGCATCGCTTCGATCCGGCGGGGGTAGATGTATGTAGTTTCTCCGGGTTTCGGGACATCCAGGATTTCGAGACCCGCCAGCTCCATCAGGAGATCCTCGTCATCGGTCTGAATGTCACAAATATCATTCAGCAGGATTTTCTTTGTGGGCAGCTGTTCCGGTTTGTGGAGTTTGAGGGTGACCCTCACCCCGGTTTCATTCCCGGAAGGCTCGGCAGGGGGTGGCTCGGGAATGGAGCCTTCTTCCTGGAGATTCAGCGAAAGCAGCTGATTGGGCCGATCGGGATCGTATCCCTCAGGGAGCAGGATGACTGCCTGGGCGCTGCCGGCCGCCATCAACCAGCCTGCCAGGCCGATCAGGCTGTATCTGATTGTCCGCTCCCTTCTTTTCGCATTCATTTTCAATTCCTTCGATGAACAATGATCAACTGCTTACCGCTTCACATTGTTTGCGGTTTGCAGCATCTCATCGGAGGTCTGCACCACTTTGGCGTTTACCTCGTATGCACGCTGCCCGATGATCAGCTGCACCAGTTCTTCCACGACTGAGACATTGGAGGATTCGATAAATCCATTATTGATCTGCCCCAGGCCATCACGGCCAGGGGTCGATTCAATCGGTGGCCCTGAAGCGGTTGTCTGGACAAACAGGTTCTGCCCGATCGCTTTTAGACCCGCAGGATTGATGAAATCGGTCAGTAGAATCTGCCCGACTTCCTGCGATTCGACTGCACCGGCCACACGCACTGAAACAGTTCCATCCCGCCCGACAGCCACATCGGTGGCATCTTCGGGGATGGTGATCGAGGGTTGGAGTATGTATCCATCCGAATTCACAATCTGGCCATTTTCATCCAGCGTGAAAGACCCGTCACGGGAATAGACATCGGTTCCATCGGCCAGCTGCAGGCGGAAAAACCCATCGCCTTCAATCACCAGATCGAGCGGGTTTTCAGTCAGGCGGAAGTTCCCCTGGGAAAAAATCCTCTGGGTGTCAGCCACTCTCGAACCATGGCCGACCTGAATCCCGGTTGGCACACGTGTGTTCTGGTCGGTGCTGCTGCCAGCCGGGCGGATGGTCTGGTAGAGCAGATCCTGGAAATCAACCCGCACTTTCTTGAATCCATTGGTATTCACATTGGCCAGATTGTTGGCGATCGTATCGATCAGAAACTGCTGGCCGGTCATGCCCGATGCTGCTGTGAACAATCCTCTTATCATGAAACCGTCTCCTTCAACAAAGTCCTCCCTGGATCAGCAGGGCCGGAATAAAAATTTCTTTTAACCGATTCGGCCAACCTCGTTGACTGCCCGCTCCAGGCTCTGGTCCAGAACCGTGATCACCTTGGCAGCCGATTCATAGTTTCGAAATGACTCAATCATCCGCGCCATTTCCTGGATGGTGCTGACATTGCTTTTCTCAAGCACTCCCTGGTGGACCACAGTGCTTTTTGCAGGCTGTATATCGCCCTGCCACCGGGATTCAATCTGAAAGAGTGCGCCGGATTCCGGCAGCAGGATGTTTCGATCGGGAACCTCGATCATCCGGATTTTGTTGACAATCTGGCCATCGACAACCACATTTCCACGGATATCGACTTCGAATTTCTTGTCCACCGGGATTTTTATCGGGCCGTTCTGCCCCAGAAGCGGGTAGCCTTCCGCTGTTGTCAATGCCGCTTCTCCTTGTGTGCCGACCTGGAGTTTGAACTGGCTGTTGCGTGTGTAACGATCTCCCCGAGGGGTCTGAACCACAAAAAAGCCATCTCCATCAAGGCTCAGGTCGGTCGGCACCCCGGTCTCCACCATGGGACCCGGCTCGAAATTCATGTAGGACCAATCCACTCCCACACCGGTGCCGACCCGGCCGATCGTGTTGTTCTCACCATTCCCTGCGGGAACAAACGCCGATGCCTGCTTGAAAGCCAGTTCCGGGAAACTTCGGAACACGATTGTCTTGCCTTTGTGGCCGCTCACACCGGCGTTCGCG
>LMZT01000110.1 GCA_001567115.1 Candidatus Hinthialibacteria bacterium OLB16
TTCGGTTCATCGACCTGTTTATTGGAGAGTCGGGCATTGATCTCCAATAAGAATAAAAGCGTATGCAGTCTGCGTATGCTGCCAACAAAAATAGAGCTGAAGAGGAGACAAAAATGAATATTTCTGCTGCAATGAATCACCTGATGCTTGCGCTTTTCACTGTGTTCGCACTGTCATTCTGTTCCATGGCCGGCGCTGAAGAAGCCAGCCAGAATCCACCGGCTGAGCAGCCAAAAAGCAGTGAAGCGGCAGCCCCGGTCAAATCTACACCGGCTGCACAAGGCAGCCTGACTTTCTTTGATGACCAACAGACCTGGCGGGATTCAGAAATGGATAGCTATCGGCAGTGGATGAAAGACAATCCGCGTTACTCTCATCCGATGTTCCAGAGCCAGTGGAACCAGCAGCATGGATCCAATTTCATCGACAGCCGACCGGATCCGTATTACCGCCCATGGTCCTACAATGTCCCCTGGTATAATCGTGGCGCAGTTTCTCATGTCAGAGGCCGCACACTGTGGGTCAACCCGCGTTACCCGACTGGGAAATATTATGGCCAGTCTGCCGAGGCACAAACCGAACAAAAGCAGCCGGCAGCCGAGACAGCCGCACCGGCAGCGGGAAAGTAGGCATTCAACATCCAGGCTCTCAACCTGAATATGCGAAATGATTGGCTCAGGCCTCCCGGAACAAAATCCGGGAGGCCTTTCTGCTTAATTCTGAGCCAGCCTTCAGTTAAATTATTTTTAAGAATCCTTCTTGTCGAAATTAATTTGATCCGATAATGTAATGACGAAGCCATCAGGAGCTTCCGATTTTCAAGAATTTTCATCTTTTCAGCGTGATCCAACCCGAGTCCGGCTCCTGATTTGATTGTGTGGTCTGTCAAAACACAATGACTTCCTTCAACTGGAAAGGGAATACGTAAGTGAACTCGTCACATGAAGTCAGCGGTCCTCGCTGCCGCACTATCGCCTTCGCAATCCATGAACAGCCGGCAGATTATTTCTGGTCAACATCACGAATCGTTCTGTTTCTGATCTGTTTCTCACTGGTCATCTGGTGGGTTTCTCCGGGGCATTCCGCAGTGACACTGGCCCATTCAGTTCTGATCTCTTCCGCCTCGTATCCTGTCGAAACAGCCACACCGACCGAACCTTCCATGGGCTGTGAATGCCGTTATGCCGCCCACATTATCTTCGATTGTACCGGTGGATGGATGAGTGACAGGCAAGGCATGATGAAGCTGGCTTTTATTCCCGGTTCTTTGAAACATGACCTGTGTGAACCGATCGTCTGTGATGAATCCTTCTTTGATTGCGTCCTCGAATGCCGCCTCCTCGATGATCAGCAGGATGAATCCTGCCGGGGGCTGGTGCAGTCCCTGGTTTCTCAGGTGACTCACTGTGTTGAAAAGAAATCAGGAGGCATTTTCTGCTGGAAACGAGATGAGAAAGATCCTGCGGGGGTCTTCATCGAGTCCAGCGAGCCTTTTTATTGCTGCCTGTGCACCTGGGAGGCGGGTGTCCCCTGCGATGCAACCCATGGCCTTCCCATTGGCAATTGCCCGATTTACAACCTGTGCGATGCAATTCCCGGGAATGAAACTTCCGATTGGGGGGAGTTCAAATCAGGGATTGGAATCGAATGTTTCCCTGCGGTGTGCCCGGATGTATTCCCAACCTGGACCCCGGCCTCCACATCCACTCCCATTCCCACATCCACCACGACCTCAGCTCCTACATCCACCTTCACCCCCATCCCAACCTCCACAATGACACTCGCTCCAAGCCATACGCCCACATCCACACAGACCGAACTGCCATCTCCCACCCAGACTCCTTTACCCAGTGCGACACCCACTCCCACACAGCAGGACTGTGTGTGTGAATATGCTGTGAGAATCACTTTCGATTGCGCTGGTGAGATCATGGCAGGAACCGATAACCTGAGATTGAGTTTTATCCCGGGGATCCGCCAGGTTGATAACTGCGACCCGGTCAACTGTGAAGACAGCTGGGTTCAATGCTACCTCAGCTGCATGCCACCCCGGATTCGATCCGCGGATTGGTGCTCTGTCATTACCCTGTCTCTCGCGGAACAGCTGGCAGCCTGTCTCGAAAAACAGGCCGGAGTCCTCCTCTGCTGGAAACTGGATGAAAAGGATCCGCGTTCGGTGATCATCCAGGCCAGCGAGCCATTTTACTGCTGCCTGTGCACCGATGAGGCGGGAGTCCCCTGTGCTGAAAACATTGGAATTCCACTGGACAAGTGCCCGGTCTATAACCTGTGTGATGGCACAGCCGGAAACGAATCCAATAGCTGGGAGGAATTTCATTCGGGAATCGGGATTGAATGTGCGCCGCTCCTTTGTCCAGATGTGATTCTGGCTGAACCGACTCCAACTCCCACCAGGCGATTCCGGGGAGACCCGGGGGATGGATTAGGTGAGGAGCCTTCCGGCATCCACAGCTGGTCCTTGTTCCAATAAAAGGAAACGATCTGAATTAAGCACCCGAGGTGAGGTGTCCATGATGGCTCGATCCCATTGTGACACCTCCCTCCGGGAAATATTCCTTCCAGCGCTGGTCAACCTTCCGTGCAACATCAGGATCTGCCGAAACTTCTCGCGGGTACCAGGGTTTCATGCGTGCATCCAGCACAATCGGCGGTTCGAACAGAAGGTGATGGCGATGCAGAGAGGTTTTTTGTGCATGGAGATCCGCAGCTGGCTCAAAACGGGTGAAGGCTGTCCAGAGGAAATTGATAGCAGATCTCGAAGCGAATTCCGGGGCATCACACAGGATGACCAGCTGCCATCCCTGAAGCGAAGGATGTTCCGCCAAATGCTGAGCGTAGCCAGGGTCTTCCTCATACCCAGGACCCCCAACCACGAGACACCCCGGGCAGAACACTTTCGGCAAAGGACCCCCCAGGGGTGGTTCTCCTTCCCAGCTGTCCGGCAGGTCGCGTATC
Source organism: Candidatus Hinthialibacteria bacterium OLB16 (assembly GCA_001567115.1). Taxonomy (GTDB): domain Bacteria; phylum Hinthialibacterota; class Hinthialibacteria; order OLB16; family OLB16; genus OLB16. The sequence goes on from LMZT01000110.1 coordinate 2,977, forward strand.
GGTTCACCCAGCCCCATCAGAACCCCTTTTGAACCTTCATTGATGCGTGGTCCTGCATAATCGAGCGTATCCATGGACAGGTTTGAGAGGATGTAGAGGTCTGTTTCCCAACGGCAGCGTCGAAGGATATGCTCGAGGACCTTGGGGAAATCCTGCAGGTTGATTCTCTGATCTGTTAACAGCAGGAACTTGGTCAGGGAAAGTTGTCCTTCTCCGAGAATCCTGAATGCCGACATCATCGCTTCCCTTCGATAACGTTCTTTGACTACCGCAGCTGACAGCGAATGAAAACCTGTCTCACCATAGCTCCACAGATCCACCACTGAAGGCATAACCAGCGGAAACAATGGGCTGAGCAGTGCCTGGATATAATTTCCAAGATAAAAATCTTCCTGGCGGGGTTTGCCGACAACTGTTGCCGGGTAAATGGCATCACGGCGATGGTAAACCCGTTGGCAGTGAAAGACCGGGAAGTCATGGGTCAGTGAATAGTATCCATAATGATCGCCGAAAGGCCCCTCCGGGCGAAACTCATCCGGCTGAACCTCCCCCAGCAGTGCGAACTCCGCCTGCGCCGGGACAGGATGGTTTGTTTTCTCATCTCGAAAGATCGGAAGTTTCTTCCCCAGGAGGAATCCCGTCAGGAGCACTTCTGGAACCCCTTCCGGAAGAGGAGCGATGGTGGAAAGAATCAATGCAGGGGGGCCTCCGATGAAAACAGAAACCGGAAGCGCTTTTCCCAGCCTCGAGGCCTCGTTGTAATGGAATCGCCCCCCTTTTCCGATCTGCCAGTGCATCCCTGTGGTCTGGGAATCAAAGCGCTGCATCCGATAGATCCCCAGGTTCGGGATTCGGGAGGTAGGATCTTCGGTATAAACAATCGGGAGAGTGATGAAGGCCCCCCCATCTTCAGGCCATAATTTCAATAAGGGGAGTTGATTCAGATCGGGAGGATTCACACAAACTTCCCGAACCGGGCAATTTCCTGTCTTCTTTGTTCCAAGGTGCAGTCCACGCCTGAGCAGATGCCGTGAGCGCCACAGCATTTCAATTTTTGGCGGGAGCATGTGGTGGACCACATCCACCATCTGGCGCACTGCCTCGAGTGGGTCATGTCCGAAGGCTCTTTCCACTCTGCCTTCTGTCCCGAATAAATTCGTGACGACCGGAAAAGGGCTTCCTTTAACATTTTTAAAGAGGAGCGCCGGTCCTTCAGCCGCAATGACCCTTCGATGAATTTCTGCGATTTCCTGGTCTGGATCCACCGGGCAGTTGATCTCAGCCAGTTGTTTTTCCTGCCTCAAAACTCTGAGAAGATCACGAAGGTCTGTGATTAAAGGCATTTTCATGAACCCTTCTGTTTCCGTTCCATGCACTCTTCTTGACTATAAAGACATCGAGAGATATCGGAAGATCAGAATGAAGGAAAACTGAGCAGAGGAGGCGGTGCTTCCCGGACACACAATGCGAATCGCACATTTTGTCTCTGGCTTTCCAGTCCTTTCCGAGACTTTTGTTCTGGATGAAATCCAGGCATTCGCGAAGGAAGGCTTCGACAATATTGTTGTCAGTCTGCGTCCGGCTCAAAAGGGCAGGGAAGATCCCCTGGTCGATCTCCCGGAGGACCGTTCTGCAAAGGATTTGAATCTTGTAAAAGTTCTTTATCCGGACAGAGCGTTGACCCCGCTGGGATCTGTTGAAATCTCCTGCCGGGAGGAAAATCCGAAACGAAAGAGCCTGGCATCGATCCAGTTCGAGTTGATTGCATCTGGTTTCAGATTCCCCTGGGAGCTGCCCAAACTGCTGATAACCGCCAGCCGGATCGGCCGATGTGCCGATTCTCTCGAAAAGCTTGGAATCGATCACTGCCATGCCCATTTCGCCCATTATCCTGCCGACCTGGCCTGGGGATGCTCCAGGCTTCTCGGAGTCACCTGCAGCTGCAATGCCCACAGTTATGACCTGTGGAATTACCAGGCACACAAACGGCAGCGAGTTCAGGCAGCTGACCAGGTCTTTCCCATCTCACATTTGAATCGACAACACCTCCTCCAGTATCTGCCGGAGAAATCGGACAGCGGAGAAAAGATCCTGGTTATCCATTGCGGCATTCACCTTGAAAATTATCCCTTCAATCCGGAGGATTCCAAAGAGCCTGAAGAGCCCCCGATCCTGCTGGGTGTGGGGCGTCTGGTCGATACCAAGGGATTTGCGGACCTCATCCTGGCCGGGAAAAAACTTGCCAGGCAGGGAATTCGCCACGAAATCCAGATCATTGGTGAAGGCCCTGAACGATTGAATCTGGAAAAACTGGCGGCCCAGGACAGCCACGAATGGTCCACAGTCCGGTTCTTCGGGGCGCTTCCCCGTTCTCTTGTTCGACAGCACCAGCAGAGGGCATCTCTGGCTGTTCAACCCTGCTGCCCGGGAAAGAATGGTCTGGATGGGATTCCGGTTGTTCTGATGGAGGCGATGGCACTCGGAACACCTGTGATTTCAACCCGGTTTGCGGGCATCCCGGAATTGATAGAACACCGGCACGAGGGTCTTCTGGCCGAACCGGCCAGCCCTTCGCAGCTGGAGGAAGCGATCGGTAATGTCCTGTCAG
>LMZT01000111.1 GCA_001567115.1 Candidatus Hinthialibacteria bacterium OLB16
AACGCCAGCCTTATGAAATGGGATATCGTGAACTTCAGAGAAGGATCACCCTGCTCGAAGAATCCGGCAGTTCGGCGCTTGCTCTTTATCCCGATCTCGAGTTCAAGATCGCCTTTCCATTTTCGGTGGTCGGGCTGATCCTGATCGGCCTGTATGCCGGAGCCAGCTCTTTCCTGATCGGGCGGGAGGGTGCGGCCCGTTTCACATACCCGCTGGGTGTGTGCCTTTTGATCATGGCCCTCTTTTATGGCCTTACCGGGGTGTGCCTGGTCCTGGGGTATACAGGCAGGATCTCACCCTTCCTGAGTGCCTGGCTGCCGAATCTGACTTTTCTCACCTACGGAATCTGGAAAATCGGCCGGAGCTGATTCCTCACTTTGTTTTTAAGCTGCTCGGAGTATTTCCCGCACGGAATCTCTGATTGGTCTACTGCCTGTAAAAATCCCTCTTCCCTCTCATCCTGATTACTTTCACGATAACCGCATGGAAAAGGCTCTCGGGAAATCTTCTTTACTCAGCCTTGAAGAATGCCTCAGATTGATCCGCGATGGTGAGGCAGGAGCGGGGGAGTTGGGTTTGCGCACTCTCATTCAGGCTAACCCGCAGGATCTGAATGCCTGGGGGCATCTGGCATATCTTCTGTTTTCCCAGAAGCGGTATCGGGAGGCGGCTGAGTGCTACCGGACCTGCCACCGGATCAGCCCGGCCCTGATCGATGCTGTTTTATACGAGGTGGATTGCATGGAAAAGCTGGGGAACAGGCATCAGGCTTTCCAGCTCCTGCGTGGCATCCAGCCGATCCCCTCAGGTTATGAAATCCCTGTGCACGACCGCTTGTCACGTATTGAGCCTTGGGGGCACTATCTGGCCTCACGCCTGAGGAAGAGATCGAAGTTGATATCACAGAGGCTCCGAGAGTGGGGATTCATCCGTGGGCTGCTTCGGGAAATCGGCCTGCTGCCGTTTTCCTTCCGAGCCATTCGAGATTCAGGGATGCGTGGCTTTTTAAGATACCTGAGCCGTGGGTTTCTCGAGGAGTCAGTCTACCGTTATCCGGTGCCACCCTGTGATTTGTGCGGGAGTTCTTTCTTCCGAGGCGTCTTTTTTATTGACAGCCGCAAAATTATCCGCTGCTGTCGATGCGGTCTGGAGAGAGTCGAACGAGTTCCACCAGGCGGCCAGGATGTCGCTTCGGGTTTCTATGAGCGGGAAGAAGTGATCGCCGATATGGTGGCCGACTGGCAGGATCCGATCATCATTCGGCACCGGATGGGGTGGCTCGAAATTCTTTTCGATGTGGCTGGCCTCCGTCTTCAATCGAAAAAATTCCGGATTTTTGAGTTCGGGTGCGGAAGCGGAGAATTTCTGGCTCATCTCAAAGGGCAAGGCTTCGAGGTTGCCGGGATGGATGGGTCTGCGAGGCTGATTGAGCGTGCACAGCAGGTTTTTCATCTGCCGGTGGATAAATGCTGCCTTGCAGATCTGCCAAAACCCAAAGAAGCCTGCGATGTGGCTCTTGCGTTTCATATTCTGGAGCACCTTGATTCCCCATCGCTGCTGTTCAAGCACGCCAGAAAGATCCTCAAACAGGATGGCTGCCTGTTCATCGAGATCCCGGTGCCGGACTTGTGCAGGCTGCCGGTCGAGCTCAAAACCCATGGATCTCATGGGTATGGCAGCAGCGAACATGTCCACTTTCTGACCCTTCCGCTCCTCGAAAGGTATTTCCTGTCCCATGGGTTTCAGGTCATAGCCAGGTATGAATATCTGGCCGGGGACCTGCCTGCGGGGGGGATGCTGGGGCGTCTGTGCCCGGAGTGAGAGAGGCGCTTCGAGCGTTTTTCCAGGAATTTCTGCTATTCCCCTGAATCGATCTCTTTTACGTTTCAACCCCTGCACCCCCTTACAACCACAGTTTCCCTCAATCCCCGCATCGCACTTTCGCCAATCTTTCGTGCTGAAGCCTGAGGCAAATTCAGAGCCAAACTCAGGCTAAGTTCCTTTCTGAACTCAAATCTTATAAAAAAAGTTAAATCACTTGTAAACAATCCCTGCAATAACTGCCGTAATAACCCGCGTAACAAAAACGATTACTCCCTTCTAATAAGGTTCTTTCTTAATTTATCATTAAGAACTAAGAAACGGCTTAGCAATGGCATACAACAGATGATCATATAATATATAACATAGATTATTATTGATACAGTTCTTATAGATGTAATAACACATACATTACGAAATATAACAGATTGATTATTTTTGCTTTACGAATATTTAACCGATAAATCATACGAACCAGGTAAAGTCAAAAAATTTTTCTTGCCATGGCCACGATAGTGCTGTATAATACTGGTCAGAAAAGATGAAAAATCTGATCGATTCGGAAATGCAGTATAAAAACACAGAAAATAACTGTCACAGACCGTGCCAGGGGGAGAGCTTTGGAGCGATTCGGGACTGTAATCGACCGGAGAATAAAGGACTGGTTCAGCCAGGGAGCCCCTGCCCGGGATATCCGTCCCGGAAAAAACGGGATCTGCAGGATCTGTAAATCTGCGAAGCTGGGAGATCTCGTTGCCGTTGTTGCCACAAAGGATCCCAATGGGAGCATCAGCATCGAGACCGTTTATCCATGGACACCATCCAGGCCTGTTCAACCTACCCAATATGTGTGTTGACCTGCAAGAGAAAAAAGGGCAAAGGCTGATTCAGGGAAGAGGTGGTGACCCTACCGGGAATTGAACCCGGGCTTCAGCCTTGAGAGGGCCGTGTCCTAACCGCTAGACGATAGGGCCGCCGGATGTTTTCAACAGATTGAATGACTTAAAAGTATCAGCACTGAAAGAAGTGTCAAGAGTTTCGCTGGGACTCCGGTATTTTGGAAGGGGCACGCCATGCCGTGCCCCTGCATCGGATGGTGCGGATGGTCTTTCCACATAAATGGGCTCTGGAATTTGCCGGGCCTCTCAGAACTGAACCTTCGGGGCCTCTCTTTCAGCGGCCATGTCGATTTCAAAAAACTCTTCCGGGCCGAATCCCAGCATTCCTGCGAACAAAACGGCCGGGAAGGTCTCGCGCTGTGTGTTGTACTTCATCACCTGATCATTGTAGGCCTGGCGCGCAAATCCGATCTTGTCTTCGGTTTCGGTGAGATCCTGCTGCAGCTGAAGCATGTTCTGGTTGGCCTTCAGATCGGGATAGGCTTCGGCGACAGCAAACAGCGAGCGCAGGGTCGAGGTGAGCATGTTTTCAGCGGCAATCTGATCCTTGACATTGGTTGCATCGATGGCCACCTGGCGGGCCTTGACCACGGCTTCGAGGGTTTCGCGTTCGTGTTTGATGTATCCCTTGGCGGTTTCGACCAGGTTGGGAATCAGGTCATAACGCCGTTTGAGCTGGACATCGATCTGTGCCCAGCCATTTTTGACCTGCTGGCGCAAGCGCACCAGTGAGTTGTAGATGCTGGCCAGCAGCAGGCCGGCAGCGGCAAGAATCCCGATGAGAATCCAGATCCCGGACATGAGGCGCCCTCCTTGTTCCTGAAAAATGAGTCCAGCACTCCTGAAACCCTAACCCAAAGGCACTCAATGGGGTAGTGGCCAATTTTGCCGGCTGGAACTGTGAGGAGCGATCCGCCCTGCCGATCCGGAAGGCGAGGGGGTCTGTATTTCCCGGAATCTTTGTGCCATTGATACTGTCAATATCTGGATGTTTTTCGAGGAGATTGGTTTATGCACAACAGAATCTACAATTTTTCAGCCGGTCCGGCTGTCCTTCCGGAAGGCGTTCTGGAAGAGGCGCAGAAGGATCTGCTTTCATTAAAAGGCCTCGGCATGTCGGTCATGGAAATCAGCCACCGTTGCAAAGCCGCGGATGAGATCTTTGCGACCACCGATGCGAATCTGCGCAGGCTTCTGAGGCTGGGCGACAACTACAAAATTCTCTGGCTTGGAGGTGGCGCCAGCCAGCAGTTTTCCATGGTCCCGATGAACCTGCTGCGCGGCGAAGGCAGAAGCGCTGATTACATCCTCACAGGCTCCTGGGGCGAAAAGGCCATCAAGGAAGCGAAAAAGGAAGGAACAGCACGGGCCATCTGGACAGGGAAAGCGGAGAACTTTGTGCGTGTGCCGAAGCCGGAGGAGCTGAATTTCGACCCCAAAGCGGTCTATGTTCATTACACCTCCAATGAGACCATCCAGGGGGTTCAGTTTGAGGCTGAGCCGGATGCCGGGGGGATTCCCCTGGTGTGTGATGCCTCCTCGGATATTCTTTCACGCCCGATCGATGCCTCGAAGTATGGCCTGATCTATGCCGGCGCCCAGAAAAACATGGGACCGGCCGGTTTGACTGTTGTCATTATCCGGGAGGATCTGCTCCCCCTGTGCGGCGAGAACCTCCCTTCCATGCTCTCCTACCGGGTCCATGCGGAGAACAACTCGGTTTACAACACCCCGCCGGTTTTCGCGATCTACATCCTGATGCTGGTGACTCGATGGCTGATCGAGATTATCGGGGGGCTGGAGCCGATGGCCGCCATCAACAAACGCAAATCGCAGCTGCTGTATGATGCCATCGACAGCAGCGGCGGGTTTTACCGTGGCCATTCGGACCCCAGCTGCCGATCGGCCATGAATGTGACCTGGCGGCTGCCCTCTGAGGATCTTGAAAAGGAATTCGTGGCCGAGGCGAAGAAATACAGCATGGATGGGCTGAAAGGGCATCGCTCGGTGGGTGGCATCCGCGCCTCGATCTACAATGCCATGCCCGAAAAAGGTGTCGAAACCCTCAGGGATTTCATGAAGGACTTCGCATCGAAAAAAGGGTAGAGCTGGCATCCCTGCGAACGGGAGGATCCAGGAGTGATGGGGCTTCCCGCAGAGGGAGGATTATAACGAATGGGTGACAGCGCGAAGATCGTCGATAAATCGATCGATCTCATCCTGGGAGGTTTTCCAGGAACACATCAGGCGGCTGCCGCCACTCCCGATGAAGGAATAGAAATGCCAGCCCCGTTGGTGCATGGCCAGTGAGACCGCCTCCGGCAGGTCGACAAAGACCGAATTAGCCTGCTGCGGGTGGCGGATTGGAAAGTTGAATTCCTCGACCAGGCGCCGGCAGAGGGTGTGTGCGGCGCTGTTGGCATGGCGGGCATTTTCAAGCCAGGCTCCCGACTCGAGCAGGCCCACCCAGGCGGCGGTCATGAAACGCATCTTGGAGGCCAGCTGGCCGGCCTGTTTGCAGCGGAAATCGAATTCTCTGGCCAAATCGAGGTTGAAGAAAACCACCGCCTCTGCGCACAGGATGCCATTTTTGGCGCCCCCCAGGCAGAGCACATCCACTCCCGCTTTCCAGGTCAGTTCGGCCGGTGAGATTCCCAGCGACACAATCGCATTGGCCAGGCGCGCCCCATCCATGTGGATGTTCATCCCATAGCGTTTTGAAACCTCAGCCAGCGCCTGCAGCTCCGAAGTGGAATAAACAGTCCCGAGCTCGGTTGCCTGGGTCAGGCTGAGGACACGGGGTTTGGGGTAATGGATATCTTTGCGCCGTTCCACCGCGGCCCTCGCAGCTTCCGGATCGACTTTGCCGTGATCTCCGGAGATCAGGATCACCTTGGTGCCATTGGTAAAAAACTCCGGCGCACCGCATTCGTCGGTTTCGACATGGGCATAACAGTGGCAGAGCACACTGTGGTAGGACTGGCAGAGGTGGCCGATGGCCATCGAGTTGGCGGCGGTGCCGGTGAAGCAGAAATAGACAGCACAGTCGGTTTCGAAGATTTCCCGCAGCAGGTTGCTGGCTCGTTCGGTCCATGGGTCATCGCCATAGGAGGGGGAATAGTCCTGGTTAGCCTTGAGAAAAGCCTCCAGCGCCTCCGGGCACATCCCGGCGCAGTTATCACTGGCAAAACAGAAATGTTCCTGTGTCATAGCGGCCAAAAATGCAAACCACAGAACCCCGGGAATATCCGGGCAAGGCAATTCAGCCCGGGTTTTTCAAAGGGCTGGGGGCCTGAAAGAACTGACTTCCTGTCTTTTACCAGGAGTTGATATCATCCTCTGCCAGGACATTGGCGCCTTTGGCTTTCTGGTCAGAAGCATCGGAAACCCCGTCGCCATCGTTATCCCGGGAGTCCGAACCGGACAGTCCTCCCGGCTGGTAAAGGCCGCGAATCTTGTCATTCGAGCCGACTGCAGCAGCCGGGCGAGTATCTCCTGAAGCGGTGACGCCATCCCGGCCAGCCGACCAGAATTGCCCGCTGTTCATCCCGAAGGGTGTATTGGCCTGCCGGTTCCGGTCATTGACAGCGACTTCGATATCCATGGCAATCAGCTGGTCAAGGGAAACCTGGCGCTGGGGGTCATCATTGAAACGCAGGCGCAGGTCATCGGGTGAAATATAAACAATCGGCCTGCGCCAGGGGTCGAGGACCGGGCGCCAGTCATTGACCTCCGGCTGATTGATCCGGAGTGCATCCTCTTTGAGACTCCGGGGATTCCCGCTCTGGGCCTTCTGTTTGATCTGGAGGTCGGCATTACTGCTGTATTCACGGGAATAAGTCACCGGACCGGCAGAATTCGTATCGAATTCCATGTATGGGGGATTGTATCTTTTAGAGGATTTCGCGCTGTATGGAGCATAACCGCCAAGCGCGGCAAACAGATGCTCGGAGCCGCTCTTCGGCCACTGGCGGGTATCTGTATTGTAGGCAGCCACCGCTCCCTTCAATTCCTGGATAAAGGTTTTGCACTGGGTGACCTTGGCGCGGTCCATAACCCCGATGAAATTCGGAACCGCAATCCCGACCAGGATCAGGATCACACCGATCACCACCAGCATCTCGATCAGAGTAAATGCATCCCGCCGCGGGCGCCTGAATAACAGATTTCTATGGATAAACATCGGGGTAATCTCCTCTTACTTGAAAGGATAACCTTCCCTCTTTTCGAGTGTCAACGTTGCCCGGGGAACCCGGCAGGCCTGACATGCCATTTAACGGCCGAACTCCGCTTCGATTTTCTGTTCCGCCACCTGCTCAGGCGGACGCGGTGTGGCTGGTGGAACCGCACTGTCGACATTGAAGATTCTGCCGCGCGAGGTCACCATGAACTCATTCGATTGAACAGTCGACATGTTGGCCACACGCCCGAGGATGATAAAAAGGTCGGATTCATCGATCACCGGGCGCGATTCCTCATCCAGATCCCGCCAGGTGGCCGGCTTGAGCAATCCGAGGCTGCGGCGATTCTGTTCGCGCAGCTCCGCAACCACAATCGGGTGCAGCATGGCTGAGGCCATATCTCCCACCTCGACATAAGGCCCGTCATCGCTCCCCGGGTAGCCCATTTCATCCGGATCATCGGTCTCCATTCCGGTTTCAACATCGATCATGCCATCGTCATTGTAGTTGAACCGTCCGAATCCCATGCGGGTATTGGAGCCGCTCCCGCTGACCGGCGCATCCCACATCGGCGGATTGCGGAAGACTCCGCCTGCCACAGCCCCGATATCCGCCAGATCCACACGGCCATCGCCATCATCATCCACATCCGGGAAACCGAGTTCTCCATCGAATCCTCTCTGGGAGCGCCCCATGATCAGCACCTGCGACATCAATGCGGCGAAGCTCATCCGGTTGTTGACATTGAGCACAGACGGGGCTTCCGGCGGGAAAAAGGGCAAGGCGCACAAAACCTTCTGGTCGGCGCAGTTGATGTTGATCAAACCCTCGACCTGTGGATCCGCGTGGAAATCGAGGTGATTGGCGATCTGGCGCATTTCCTGAAGGGTCGGGCCGGAAAAAACCCCACGGCCCATCGAATACTTCTCCATGTTCCTTCCGCCAGGGCCTGGCAGATAAGGCGAGCAGGAGGCCATGGTGCCCTCACGGAACCGCAGGCTGCGCTGGAATGGCTGGACTGCCAGCTGGCGGTTGGCATTGCCGTCATAAAGGTTGCGGCGGCGGTCCATGTAAAAGAACTGGCCATCGAGGTCTTTGTCGGGGAAGAAGAACCACTCCGCTCCCGGGTCTCCCGCGATCCGGCCAATCGGCCCCTTCGGGGTGGGGGTGGTGATCTGATCGGGCCAGCCAGGAGAGATTTCGAGATAGGCGAAATAAGCAGTCGCATTGGCGATATCGGCTTTGAAAGTGATTCTCAGAGAATCATGGTCCTTGTCGAAGATATCTTTGTAACGGTCATCCGCATCGCTGAGATTTGGATTGATGACATAAAGCAGATCGCCATGGTAAACCTTCGCCAGCCTTTCGCCTGGGTCGGTTGGATCCAGGTCGACCAGGCCGATCGATGAATTGGGCGAAATCCCGCCAGCCCGCACAAACAGCAGCGGATATCTCTTGCCATCCACCTCATCGGGGTTCCGGAACCAGTTCAAAATCCCCGGCCAGTGGAAGGTTACTGTCCTTGTGGCGGACAGCCTGACCAATGGTTCGCCATACTCGGTCCAATGCTGAATGAGATCCAATGCTGTCTGGGTTCCTCCCCCGACAGACCCGGGGGCCACCTGGCCAATGACATGGCCGGCTTTGAAACCGGCCGCATCCTGGAGTTTTTGTGGTGTGGGATGGGGATCATTTTCATAGGTGACCGCGGCATCGACCGCCAGGAAGCGTTTCGGCCCATGGACATAGTTATAGTAGGTGGTGGTGGTGTCATCGACAGGATCAGCCGTGTTTTTGGTGTCGACCTTGACATCGAGATGGAGGACCGATGCGGTGGGATCTCCTCGATGCTGGGGGGCGAAAGCCAGATCATCCTGCCTGCGGCTCCGCTGGCTGGGTGTGCAGAAATCAGAGGCTGGATTGTAATAAAAGGCATCGACCAGCACCATCTTTTCAGGGCCACCGCCTCCAGGGGCAGGGTTCTTTTTTTCAGGGGCATACAGCTCGAGCCGTTTGGCTCCATCCTGCCCGAAGATGAGTTCACCGAGGTTGAGAGTCAGATTCAGGAATTCAGTGGCTCCGCTGGGATATCCCAGAACCAGGGGATCTTCTCCACCGTTGGTCTGTTTGCGTGGTTTGAGAACTTCAATCTGCGAAGGGCCATTGCTGGCGATATCGCCGGGAGACTGGAGGTGATCCCGGTAGAGGATGGCAAACTGGCCGGGTTTCAGGTCGAGGTCAGATGCATCCTGTCCTGGACCGGGTTCGATTTTTATGATGCGCTGGCTTTCCGGCTCATTCAGTGCACGGTCAAAGATTCCATTTTTGTTCAGGTCGTCATAACTGCCGACACGTATTTCCCAGTTGTTCAGGTTAAAGGTCTTCTCACCAAAGTTGGCGATTTCCACATACTGGGCCAGAGGGGCATACAGCTCGATGTAATCAAAAGAGATATTGGGGCGCCCACCTGTATTGATGTTGATGGAGAGCTGGCCGGAAATGGGGATTGCCGCCGGGGTGTAGAAGACACGCCCATTCTTCAGCCGGTCGGCATACTGCCCGCCAAAGAGTTCGATCTGCTGGGCATTTGCCGGTTCGGCAATGAAATTCATCGCGGTCCCATTGGCGGTGACGGTACTGTTGGTTCCAAGGGTGTGGCGCGGGGATGAGTTGTAGAGTGAATAGGCCAGGACATAGTAATTTCCTTTGGGGATGTCCTTGAAAGTCCACTGGCTGTTGTTGATGGTCCCATCAGGAGTCAGCCGGTAGTACCTGCCGGAACTCTGGGTCTGGGTCCCGCTCGTGACCAGACTGGTTTCCTGCCAGGGCGAACCGGGGCGGTCGGCCGGGTCGATGTTCTCAGCCTGAAGGCGCATCAGGGGGCGAGCCAGGACCTCGGTGATCCGGACCGCTTCATTTCCATAGGCGGTTGTGGTGGTCAGGGTCACGCCGGCAATCGGGCCACCGGTAACTGTCGTGGTGGCACTCCGGATCGAGACTGTGGTCACCCCATCGACTTCGTCATCGGCCGCCTTGAAGTCGATGGCATCGATCATGTTGGCGACAAGAACGACATCCAGGGGATCCTCATCCATGCGGCGAATCGGCAGGGGAGTCGGAATGGCAGCGGGTGTGGGGGCGGGAGTCACACGGGTGTGATCGCGGTCATCATCCCAGGATTCGTAATAAAATTCGTCGATTTCATCGACACCCTCATCGGCGGCCATTTCCCAGGCGGTTGCCGGGTCATTGATTGTTTTGCGGATTTCACGGTAATCATCGAGACGGGTTTCATCGGTCAGCCCATCGAAGTCGTTATCGATCCCATCCGACATCCAGCGTGCTGAATTGCTGTTGTTATCGATTCCGTCGCCCGGTTCACGATCCACATGGTTCGCCTGAATGGGCCGATTCTGGAAATTGAGGCTCGGATTCGGTGTCGGGTTGCGCAGCTCATTGAGAATGGAGGTGTCCCGCGTGGTGACCGGCAGAAACTTCGGAGGATCCTCATTGATGCGTGGTTCGGGGTCATAGCCGATCAGCGAATCTTTGTTGTCATCGCCGTCGTCATCCGGGCGTCCATCGCGGTCGTCATCGACATTATTGTTTCTGTCCCATTCGCCGCGGCCATCCCAGTCTCCATCCGGAAGCATATTCCGGTTCAGGTCATCGGGGATGACACGGGCCTGGAGGGTGCCGGGGTTTTCGAGGGTGTTGGTTCCCCAGTCTCCATCATTATCGAGTCCCGCCAGTGCCAGCAGGTCGGCGGCGGTCGGGTGGGCGTTATCCAGCCCGGTGGGGAACCCCGGCATGATCAGATTCGGGTTGAGTTTCTGGCGATTATAATAATTGTCCGGACTGTTGGGGAAATCCTTGCGCTGGCGCGGTGATGACGAGCGGACAGTGATGAAACGCTCGATCAGCTCGAACACGGTCGGTGAGTCCGGAACTCCACTCAGAACCTTCAAAGGAAGCCCTTTCGAGTCCACCAGCAGATTGCCGAGCTCCTGGCGTGAGGCGAAGGGAGTATCCCGCGCCCCGGAGCTGTCTGTGAACGGGTTTTCCGGACGGTTTTCCGCGAGTTCATCGACAGCCGGATTGTCCGGGCTGCCGTTCTTATCGATCTCAAAGATGTTGTCGGTGATGCCATCATTGTCATCATCGACCCCATTCACCAGCAGAACCGCACGATTCGCACGGTTATCGAGGAGGTCGCTGCCGATGCCATCCCAGTAATCACCGGAATAGGTGGCCGGGATCTCATCCTCCTCATCGGTCAGGCCATCGAGATCGTCATCGATCTGGTTGAAGCGGGGGTCTCCCGAGCTTCCATAAGAGGCACTGGACAGGCTGTTTTTGTTGTCATCGACTCCGCCGATGCCGGGAAGGCCATCCATCCCGCTCCGGTATCGGATGATTCCAGGAAAGTTCGATCCGCCGAATCCATGGACCAACTGGAATCCGAGGGTTTGGCCCAGGCATAAAGTCATAAAGGTTTCGAGGTCGATCTCTCCGGGATACAGGCCCTGATGGTAGACATGGGTTCCTCCCGGGCCGTTCTGATTGCCGGCGGTGTTGATATTGATCCGGCCTGTGCCTGGGTCGATGCCGGTATAATCGCCATCCTTGTCCCACCCAAGGAGAATGGCATTGACACGCGCATCGACTTTGTCGAGAAGGACATTGTCGCGGCGGTCGAGGCCATCCTCATCGGCGATTCCGTCTTCGTCATCGTCCTCTGCGGAAAAGTTTTTGTTATCGATGATCCCATCGAGGTTATCATCGACTCCAAAAAATCCAGGCTTGCCATCCATCGACAGATCGCCGGGGGGATCCTCATCGATCCCGAGCCGTGAAGCAAACAGGCGTGAATCGGCCTGGCCATTGAGCTGGCGGAACTCGAAGGATCCTCCATTGTGGATCCGGATCAGGGGAAGGGCGGGTGCTCCTTTGGGATAAAGCAGGTACTGATTGAAATTCCAGTTGCGGGCTTCAAAGACACTGCGCGGCTCCATTGGAGAGAGGATCCCGGAGGTCCCGATGTGCCAGGGGTCGATCAGGGAGACAAACGGGCGGATCTCATCGCCGGTATAGGGCAGCTGATCTGGCCCATACACAACCGCTTTGAATTCCTCGCCCAGCAGGCCAAGCCCGCTCGTTGTCACATCGCTGACAGTCATGCGGCGAGCCGCCTGGGTGGAAGTGGCCAGCTGGATGCGCACCTGCTGAACAAAGGCGGTCGCAAAAATCGCCAGAATCGTCAGAATCACCAGCACTGTGAGCATTGCAATGCCCCGTATTCGCTGATTTCTGCGAGTGGCTTCCATGAGAAGGTTCTTCCTATTGTCCATAAGGCTCCTCCCCCTTTCCAAAGGGTAGTGTGACACGCATCGAAACACGGACCGGTTCTTCTCTCACTCGCTGCTGATCCTGCACGAAGAGAGTGATCTCCAGCATCCGGGGGAGCCCATCGGTACGATCGACGGCGGAGGCAATGCGCTCCGCGGCACGGTTCTTTCCGGGTTGGTCTTTCAAGGCATTGGCCAGGCGTGTTCCCGGGATAACCGCCAGGTCATTGGGTTCGTTCGGAAAAATGTTGATTTCTGAGTTGAAGGGATAGGGATTGAGCGGGGAGTTCTCGAATGAAGAATCCCAGGAGAAAGCCTTGAAGGCATAAGGATTGAAAATCTGCGCGCCAAGGCCACTCACCAGAGTGTCCTGCAGATTCGAATTCTCCTCCCCGATGAGATAATCATAGTAATAGGCCCGGCAGTCAAAACCGAGAATGTTCAGCGCCATGACATCATAGAATTGAGAAATCCCAAGGGACTCATTCGAGTCGCGTCCCTGAGAATTGCTGGAGACCGCGCCGCTGGTGCGTGATTTTTCGCCCTGATCGGCCATGCCGCCGGTGGTGTCAAACCAGGGCATGAGAGGCCTCTGCTGGCCGGGGTAAGCGAGTGGCGCTGCAGTGTTATTGCCCATCGCATAATCGACCGAGACCGGGTAAAGCCCATCCAGGCGCGGGGGTTGCAGCCCAGTGGCGGAAAAGAAGGCTGTGCGGCGCCACAGATCCCTCATGCTGACCGGGTCGATGGCATATCCGACCTCGATCTCGCGCCCATCCCGGAAGGAGACAAAATTGAGCATGTCCAGGGGATAGAAGATATCTTCATCGATGCCCTCATCGATCTCGCCATCTTTATCGTTATCGATCCCATCGGCCATGGCGTATCCCAGCAGCGGATGGACCGGCCCACCCTGTTCTCCATCGCCATCGTTGTCCATGCCATCGAAAGCTTCCTCATCGATCCTGCGGTCACCATCATCATCGATGCCATTGCCCCGGTATGGGATCAGCGAGCTGGCGGTGTTCGGATTCTTGTCCAGAGGGGGCCAGTTATTGATGATCAGCCTTCCCCGGCCATTGTTGGGCAAATTCAGGTCAGGAGGCGGCTGATTCGGGCTGGCGGCCTGGAGGAAACGAAGGTCCTGTTCATAGAGTTTGGCGGAGCGGAGTTCCTGGGCAATGAAGGCCAGTGTGGCCTGGGCATTGCGGTAGATATCGAATTTGGCGCTGGCGGCTTTGCGTGCTTCGGAGGCTGCCATCAGGGTGCTGAAAGCCATGGCGATCACCACTGAGAAGACGGCCACAGAGACCATCATTTCGACCATGGTGAAACCCGAAAGCAAGGCGGCAGGTGATTTTCTCATGATTATTCTTCCGGTAGTTGAATCACAGCGGAGGTTTTATACACCCGCCGGTAAGTGTCTTCATCGATTTTTCCATCGAAATCATTGTCGATTCCATCCAGGGCTTCTTCATCGATCCAGCCATCGCCATCGTTATCCTTGCGGTCCCCGCCCTGAAAGACATAAACCGTAACCAGACGGCCGAGCGGGGCGGGGTAAGCCCGCAGATCCTCATCGGTCAGCCCATCGCCATCATTGTCTGCGCCATCGAAGAATTCCTCGTCAACCGCGCTTTCATCGGCCTCATCGACCGCACCATCATCGTCATCATCAAATCCGGGAATGCCGCGGCGCAGAGCCGCATCCCCATCGCTGTCCACTCCATCCCCACCGAGGGGCACACGCCGGACAGTGACACGGAAGGAATATTCATCATTGGGGTATGGGAATGGAAGCGGCTGCCAGGGCACCGCCGCCGCCTGGCAGTCTTCATCGATCCGCCCATCGCCGTCATTGTCCATCCCGTCATAAATTTCCTCATCGATGCCCTCATCGATCTTCCCATTGCCATCATTATCAATGCCATCGGCCATCCTCTTTCCGGTGACCGGATCGACAGGGCTTCCTTTTTCCCCATCCCCATCGTCATCCAGGCCATTGCCCGGCAGGAGGGGGCGAAGGTGATAAGGATTGCCGGGATTTCCTCCCACACGCACCTGAGAGGCCAGACACAGATCCTCATCGGTGAGTCCATCCCCATCATCATCTCGCCCGTTGGAAATCTCCTCATCGATCGCCTCGTTGCGGGTCATAGGCAAAATCGCCATCCGGACGGTAAGCAGCCAGCGGGGAGTAACCAAACAGAGCGTTATAGACGTTTGGGTTGGTGAAAATCGAAGAATCCCCGGTATCATCCGGGATGCCATCATTGTCGGTATCCGGGGTGATGCCCTGCGGGAGTCCGGCGACCAGCAGAGCCTGGGACACATCCTGTTCGGCGACCCCATCGAAGTCCCTCAATCCCGATGAGGCCAGGGGGAGTGTCTTCCCATTGATGTCTCTGGCCAGCATGGGGAGCATCAACTGGAGCATGATGTCATCGATCCCATCGACACCATCATTGAAGCTCTGCACAGAGTGGAAAAACTTCTGGCGGTCTTTCCAGAAGAGCGGATTGTTCGGATTGAGGGTGCGGTCCGAGAAACGGTCATCATCCACGCCATTTCCCGGGAGTGAGAAGACAATGGTGTTTTTCAGACGGTACGGGCTGCCATCCTTATTGAGCAGCAGCCCCTCCGGGTAGGGGTTGTCCCCCTGCAAAAGCACCGGCCATGTGGATGGGGAAAGGCCTGGTATCCAGGGAAGCCCCCCCTGCGGGTGGGAACGGATGGCATCGAGGATGCTGTCGGCGAGCATGGCGGCACGCGGCTCAAATTCGATCGGCTCGCTTTTCTGCAGGGTCCTCTGCAGGACCGCCAGCATTCCCAGCAGGCCGAATGTCAGGACAGCCAGCGCGGCAAGGATTTCCACCAGGGAGAAAGCCTGTCTGGAAGAAGCCCGGGATGGGAACAGCCTGTGATGTATCCGCATGAATCAGATTCCTGCCTTGATATCGTCCGGCAACGGCAACCGTGGCCAGGGATCGAAAATCCCATAGTCAAAAGCGGCAACCATCCCGGTTATCCGGAGAAGGTACAGAGAGAGCACCTGCGAGCGGCCCGCATACTGGTGGTTTGGATCGGCATTGGGGCCAAAGAGATTCAGCAGTTCGCTTCTTGTCGAGGCCAGGCTGGCAGGATCTGTGTTGAGCGCGGCATCCCAGGCGGGAATCCCGATCGACTCGATCTTGCGGAGATAATCATAATCGGATGCCGGCGGGTCGACCCCGGCCATTCTGACTGTGGTTCCATCATACATGAAATGCAGGACTGGATTTTTGATGACCGGACGGTCCCCATCGGGAGGACGCAGCTGATCGGATTTTCGAGTGCGCCCCTGAATGGTGGTGATCTGCCCATCCGCAGAAAAGACGAATGAAATGAAGTAGGAGAAGGTGTTGTCGGAGTTGACCCGGGCTTCGGTGGGGTTGCGTGGAATGATCATTCCTCCATCGATATCGACCAGGGTCACCCCGGCAGGCAGGCTCTGGGCCTCATCGAGAGGCTCTGTGTAGTTGCCCTCCCAGGTGTTCAGGGAATCATTCTTTTTCCTTTCAACCCAGTAATCGACTTTGGGCTGCCCTTCATAGATCACACCCAGCTTGGCATTTCCCAGGTTGGGATAAGTCACACGCAGGACCACGCGGCGTTCACGGCTGGTGGCCAGTGCGGCGGTCTGAGTCGCGCGGAACAGCGATTCAATGCCACTGATGGCACTCTGGCGGCGCGCATTGGTAACCATGTTGGCCACACTGACGCCAACTATGGAGACCAGGAGCAGGATGACGGCAAACACCGCAAGGACCTCGATGATCGTAAAGGCTTTTTTTCCAGTATGAATCGACGCCATGGATCCGTTTCCTTTTGCGGGCAACCGGGGGAGGATTTCCCTCCAGGGTTACAAGGGGGCGGTCAAGCACCCTTGCATGCTGCTGAGGCGCTCGAAGGGAGTTCCCCATCCGTGTGGGTATTTCGTTTTCGTTTGCACCCAGGCCCGTCAGTCAAACACAGTATAGGAAGGGGAAGAGCTTAGCGTCAACCAAGCCTTTGCGATAAAACACAGCCCGGCAGGAAGGGCTGGATCCGGCCGGTTATGCCGGTTATAACGGTGAGAGGGGGTGAAAGCACGGTTCGATTGCGCTAATTTCAAACCCATTCCGCCAGGTTGCGGACCACTTTCCCTCGAAATAAACTGAAAAAGGACTGTATTATGGACTCATTCGGATCCCATGGCGTGTTGAAGTTAAATGGCCACGAATACCGCATCGCACGCCTTCAGGCCCTCGAAAAGCAGGGGTACAACCTCGATCGCCTCCCATTTTCGCTGAAAATTCTGCTGGAGAACCTCCTGCGCTGTGAGGATGGACATACTGTAACCACCACAGAGATCGAGGCCCTGGCGAAATGGGATCCCAAAGCCGAACCGGACCGTGAAATCGCATTCATGCCTGGAAGGGTCCTGCTGCAGGATTTTACCGGTGTGCCGGCGGTGGTCGACCTGGCGGCGATGCGCGATGCCATGCTTCAGCTGGGGGGTGACCCGAAAAAGATCAATCCGCTCCTGCCCGCCGAGCTGGTCATCGATCACTCGGTGCAGGTGGATGCCTTCGGAAATTCCCTGGCGCTGGATCTGAATGCCGGGCTGGAATTCTCCCGCAACAGGGAGCGTTACTCCTTCCTGCGCTGGGGCCAGAATGCCTTCCGCAACTTCCGGGTGGTGCCCCCAGACACCGGCATTGTGCATCAGGTGAACCTCGAATACCTCGCCCGGGTGGTCATGGTCGGAGAGAATCATGCCGATGCCCCGTGGGCGTACCCGGACTCGCTGGTGGGAACCGATTCCCATACCACGATGATCAATGGCCTGGGAGTTCTGGGATGGGGAGTGGGAGGAATCGAAGCGGAAGCCGCCATGCTCGGACAGCCGCTTTCGATGCTCATCCCGCAGGTCATCGGGTTCTGCCTGAAAGGCCGCCTGCCTGAAGGAACCACCGCAACCGACCTGGTCCTGCATGTCACCCAGATTCTTCGCAAGAAAGGGGTGGTCGGGAAGTTTGTTGAGTTTTTCGGGCCGGGTCTGGCGGAGCTGCGTCTGGCGGATCGGGCCACAATCGGGAATATGGCTCCGGAATACGGAGCGACCTGCGGAATATTCCCGGTCGATGAGGTCACTCTGTCCTATCTTCGTTTCAGCGGGCGCTCCGAAGAGCAGGTCCGCCTGGTCGAAACCTACATGAAAGAACAGGGGCTGTTCCGCACCGCTTCGTCACCCATTGCCGATTATTCCGATATTGTCGAGCTGGATCTTTCGGGAGTCGAACCGAGCCTGGCAGGCCCGAAACGCCCCCAGGATCGTGTCAATCTCCCCGGGGTCAGAACTTCCTTCCTGGCGCATCATGCCAGCTTGCGGCAAACGGCCGGGGGGGATGGTTCCAGTCCGGCAGCAGCCTTGAATGAAAAAGCAGTCACGCTGGATGGGGAACATGCGGTCATACGGGATGGGGCTGTGGCGATCGCAGCCATCACCAGCTGCACGAATACCTCGAATCCCTCGGTGCTGATTGCAGCCGGGCTGCTCGCGGAAAAGGCGGTCGAAAAAGGGCTGTCACGCAAGCCCTGGGTGAAAACCAGCCTCGCTCCAGGGTCGCTGGTGGTCACTGAATATCTCAAAGAGGCCGGCCTGCTCGAACCGCTCGAGAAGCTCGGCTTTTACCTGGTGGGATATGGCTGCACCACCTGCATCGGGAACAGCGGCCCGCTTCCGGAGCCGGTGGCCCAGGCAATCGATGAAAAGGATCTGGTGGTGGCTTCGGTGTTATCGGGGAACCGGAATTTCGAAGGGCGAGTCCATGCGCAGGTGCGCGCCAACTACCTCGCCTCTCCTCCGCTGGTGGTCGCTTATGCCCTGGCTGGCAAAGTCGATATCGATCTCAGCAGCGAACCCCTCGGCCTGGGGTATGGCGGCAAGCCGGTCTATCTCAAAGATATCTGGCCTTCCCAGCGTGAAATCGAGGAAAAGATCCAGAAGTGCATCCATTCGGCCATGTTTCGCACCACCTATGCGGATGTGTTCAAGGGCGATGAACGCTGGCGGAGCCTGGCGGTCCCCGAGGGAGATACTTTTTCCTGGGATCCAAAATCAACCTATGTGAAACGTCCGCCATTTTTCGAAAACCTGTCGAAAGATCCCCAGCCTGTCTGCGATATAGAGAAAGCCCGTGCGCTGGCGGTCCTGGGTGACAGCATTACGACCGATCACATCTCACCCGCCGGTTCGATCAAGCCCACCAGTCCGGCTGGAAAGTACCTGCAATCCCTGGGGGTCGCCCCGGCTGATTTCAACTCACTCGGCTCCCGCCGTGGGAACCATGAAGTCATGATGCGCGGCACTTTCGCGAACATCCGTTTGCGCAACCAGATGGTGCCGGGGGTGGAAGGCGGATTTGCCCTTCACCTGCCGGACCAGGCTCAGATGTCCATTTACGATGCCGCCATGAAGTACCGTGAAGAGGGGGTGCCTCTGGTGATTCTGGCCGGGAAGGAATATGGCGCAGGATCCTCGAGGGACTGGGCCGCCAAGGGGCCATGCCTGCTCGGCATCCGGGCTGCAATCGCCGAGAGTTTCGAACGCATCCACCGCAGCAACCTGGTCGGCATGGGGGTGGTTCCTCTCCAGTTTGAATCCGGGCAGACTGTTGCCAGCCTGGGACTTACCGGACACGAGCTGTTCGATATCCTGGGACTGGCCGAAGCAATTGAATCCAACTTCGCCAATGGCCGCCAACTCAAGGTCCGTGCGACACGTCCGGACAACTCGGTCATCGAATTCTCAGTGACAGCCCGGATCGACACTCCCAAGGAAATTCAGTATTACCGCCATGGCGGCATTCTTCCCTATGTTCTCAGGAAGCTGCTGGAACCCTGAAGGCGGGAGATCTCGAGAAATGGGCCGGGAGGATCTGCAGAGGATATCCCGGCTCATTTCTTGGCAGTTGTTCCCCTGCGAAGCCTCCCCCGGGAGTAGCCCGTTTGCCCTTGAAAGAGTAGGCTTTCCCCAGAAGTTGTTGTAAAGGAGGTTTGTCATGCCCCACAGAATTCTGGCCCTTCTCCTTGCAGGAGGAATGATGCTGGGAGTCTCCCTGGCGGGCTATGCCCGGGAGAGCCGCCTCGAAATCCAGGCCGACCAGGCCACTGTCGGGATGGGGAGAACAGTCGTGGTCACAGCGGCGCTGCAGGATGGAGCAGGCACACCTCTGGCCAATCAGCTGGTCAGACCCTATGTCAATGGCCTGCGCTGGGGTTCCGAGGAACGAACCGATGTCAGTGGCGGCGCGCAGTTCTCGATCCCGCTCCCGAATCCGGGCGAATGCACGATCCAGCTCGAATCGGTCCTGGCTTTGACTCCCTCACGTGCCCGGTGGATCTGGGCTGCGGAGCCTGCTGACAGGCAAACCCTCTATTTCGTCCATCCATTTGAGGTTCAGGGAGAGGTGCATTCGGCCACTCTCCATATCACCTGCGATGATTCCTATGAAGCCTTTCTCAATGGCCGGCCACTCAGCCAGGGGCAGAATTTCCAGCAGGTGCAGAAGGTGGCCGGGCTAGAAAAACAGCTGGTTCAAGGTACAAACCATCTGGCAATCCAGTCAGCCAATGCCACAGGGCCTGCCGGTCTGCTTGTCCAGATGGATATCGAACAGCCCTCCCACACCTGGAGCCTCACCTCTGATGGATCCTGGAAATATTTCTCCGAGGCTCCGAAAGGCTGGCCGGGAGAAATCGCCGCGGATGGGCAACCAGTGACCGCTCTGGCTGCTGTGGGAGGAGGAATCTGGGGTGGCTATAACCTGGACTGGCCGGGATTAACTGCAGATGGCCCATTCGCGGTCGGGAAGCCGCTCCCCACCGGAGATGCAGTCCGTCCGGGTGCAATTCTTTCAAATATCCTCAAGGTTACGGTCACTCCGCGAACCATTGAAATGCCGATTGATGCCGGCCACCTGGTGGGAATCGAGTGGGAGCCTTGGTTTACACCCCTCAATATCCGCTGGCAGACCGCCCAGGGCCAGCCTGTAGTGGGCTACTATGATTCATATAACAGGGGTGTCATCCGGCAGCACTGCATCTGGATGGCGGAAGCCGGGATCAACTTCCTTGTCGTCGACTGGACCAACAATCTGTGGGGCAAACAGAGCTGGGAAGAGCGGAACCCCGATGTGGATGAGCTGATCGAGGCCACACGAATCACACTGGAAACCTATGCCCAGCTCTCCAAAGAAGGTATTCCAGTTCCCGTGTTGTGCCTGCTGCCCGGATTGGACAATGGCCCGCACACCACCATGAAGGCCATTAATGAACAGCTTCGCTGGGTGTATGAAAACCTTGTAAAACCGGAAGAGTTCCGGCCGCTCTGGCTGGAGCACTTCGGAAAGCCATTGATCATCGTATTCAATGGTGGCGGGCCACGGGTGCGCGAAAACAAGGAACCGGTGGATGAGAGCCTGTTCACTGTGCGCTGGATGAGCAGCCAGATGCAGGCCACCCGGCTGCATGAGAAAGGTTACTGGTCCTGGATGGATGGGGTTTCCGATCCTCTGCCGGCTTATTTTGATGGTAAAGCCGAGGCGCTGACTGTGACTCCGGCTTTCTTCGGAGATGGTGGCTGGCTGTATCCGCAGGCGAGAGGGCGGCGCGGCGGGGCGACCTTCATGGAGACATTCAAAACAGCCCTCCGGGAACGCCCACGCTTTCTGTTAATCAACCAGTGGAATGAATTTGCCGGCCAGCCTGAAGGAGGCGGTTATGGCCCGAAGAAGGACATATTTCTGGACTGCTACAATATTCCCTTCAGCAATGATATCGAGCCGGTATCGGTTTCCTCCGAGGCCTACCGAAGCAAAGGCGGGTATGGCTACTTCTACCTCAATCTGATGCGGGCGCTGATCGGCCTCTACCATGAGAAGCAGCCTGAATCGACCCTGGTGGCTCTGGCCGATCCGGAAGACGATGCCGAGATCAACAGCAGCGAGATTGAAGTCTCATGGACTTATATCGGGAAAGAGCCGCAATCCTGGTCCCTGTTTCTTGATGGGAGGGAGCTGGTCAAAGAGACCCAATCATCCTCCGCCAAGGTCAGCCTGGAAGCCCTGCCACCAGGCAGCCATGAACTCAAACTGGTCGCGCATGGCACCCGGACACGCTTCCTGCTCTCCCGCATCCGGGAAGATATTCCACTGGAACAGCCGGTGGAGGCCAGCGCAACAAAGATCATACAGGTGGCAAGGTAACTGATGAGTCTTTCATGGATTGGATATGTCGCCGCAATGCGGAGGTGCTGCTGAATGAGCGGGCCAGCCATAAAAAAACTGAAGTATTTTTCCGGCAACGAGTGGATCGAATCCACAAGCGGAGAATCGATCCCTCTTTTCAATCCGAGCCTGGGACAGCAGATCGCTGAAGCCCCCTGCCTCACTGCAGCGGAACTCGATGCGGTGATTGAGTCAGCGGCCGCTGCATTTTCCTCCTGGAGTGCGACACCCGCGCCATCACGTGTGCAGCACCTGTTCCGTTTCAAGCACCTGCTCGAACAGCATCGCGACGAACTGGCCTGTCTTGTCGCCACAGAAATGGGAAAGACATTGGCGGAAGCGGCGGGTGAACTTGACCGCGGGATCGAGATTGTCGAGTACGCCTGCGGAATCCCCTCTCATCTGATGGGTGAAACGCTTGAAAATGTTTCACGGGATGTGGATGTCACCACCTGGCGTGTTCCCATCGGCGCATTCGCCGGCATTGTTCCCTTCAACTTCCCGCTCATGATCCCGCTCTGGATGATGCCTGTCGCTGTTGCCTGCGGAAACACCTTCATCCTCAAAGCGGCCAACCAGGTGCCACAGTCGGCGATGCGCCTGATGGATCTGGTTAAAGATTCCGGATTTCCGCCCGGTGTCGTCAATCTGGTCACCTGTTCGAACAATGCAGCGTCCCGCCTGATCGAGCATCCCGATGTCCGTGGGGTCTCCTTTGTGGGATCCACCCGTGTCGCACAAAAGGTCTATCAGACTGCGGCGCAGCATGGCAAACGGGTGCAGGCGCTGGCTCAGGCAAAAAATCACTGCCTGGTGCTGCCGGACTGCGCGCTTGATCGGACTGTTCAGGCCATCGTGAATGCCGCATTCGGCTGCTGCGGCCAGCGTTGCATGGCCCTGCCGGTTGTCGTCGCCCATCAGGCCATCGCGGATGAGCTGGTGGCCCGGATTGTTTCAGCTGCCTCATCCATTCGTGTCGGCAATGCGCTGGACCCCGAGACCCAGATGGGCCCGCTGGTTACAAAAGAGCATCTCGCACGGGTCACGGCTTATATCCAGAAGGGAGTCGAGGAGGGAGCCTCGCTGCTGCTGGATGGGCGCAACCCCAGAGTCTCTGCTCACCCGGAAGGTTTTTATCTCGGTCCGACTGTATTTGACCAGGTCACCCGCGGCATGGTCATCGGCAGGGAGGAGATCTTTGGCCCTGTGCTGTGCATCAGGCGCGCAGAAGATTTCGAGGAAGGCATGTCCATCATCAATTCCAGCGAGTTCGGGAATGGCGCCTCGATATTCACCAGCAGCGGTTATCATGCGCGCGATTTTTCACATCGTGTGCAGGCGGGCATGGTGGGCATCAATGTCGCTATTCCGGTGCCGGTCGGGTACTTCTCATTCACCGGCTGGAAAAAATCCTTCTTCGGGGATCTGCACAGCCATGGCCGGGATGGGGTCCTGTTTTATACCGAAAAGAAATCCGTGACTCAGAGATGGTTTGAAGACAAAGACCATCGTGCAGCGCAGATCGGCACCTGGGATTAAGCATCCCTCTGCCAGTCCAATTTCGGAAGTGCCGACGGCGGGTTGATCCTGACACATCGAGGCAGGCATGGCTTCTTCATTCTTCAATAACGAGACATGATGATCAAGGGCCGTCTATCATCCATACTGCTGGGACTGCTGTCCGCGTCGGTTGTGGTGCTGCTGGCCGAGGCCGGGTTGAGATTGTGCGGTTATCCTGCCGGAACATTTGACCCGATCATGCCCTCCACACAGGGGCTATACCTGCCCGACACCACACTCCAGATGCGCTGGGGGCCTGTCCCTTATACCATTGCGACAAATTCGCTCGGGCTGCGCGGGCCTGAGATCCAGCAACCCAAAACCCCAGGGACTTTCAGGATTGTCGCTGTGGGCGATTCGATTACCGATGGTTTCTTTGTGGATAACAGCGACACCTGGGAAAGCGCACTGCATGAACGGCTCAAATCACGGTTTCCATTCCCGGTCGATGTCGTCAACTGCGCCCATGGCGGCGGATCGATCGACAAAGAACTCTCCCTGCTGAAACAACCGGGGATCACACTGGATCCAGACCTTGTGGTGCTGACTTTTGTCAGCAACGACATCTATGAAATCGTCAAGTTGCTGGCCCGGAAGAAGGGAGATGGTGCCGCTGGCTCCGAATGGAAACCACCCTTTTCGCTCAGCGCCTTCTTATTGACCCATACCGCAATCGGGGAAGCCAGCCTCGACACCCTGCTGCGGATCCGGTTCCGGACTTACCGCAAAGGCGATCCGAATCACACGGAGGGTGAATCCGATCCGCGTTACAACATTCCCGGCGGGGACCAGTTCGAGGAGAACGTGAAGCTGTTCATGGAAAAATACGCCAGGCTGGATGGGCTGGTCCTGGTTGACTCATTCCATCCGAAAGTCCAGCAGGCGATCGATTACTACAAAGAGCGCCTGGTTGAATTCAAATCCATCTGTGACCAGCAGGGTTGCCGCCTGCTGTTTGTTTATTTTCCCGCATACCCGCAGGTTTACCAGGCGAATCCCCCGCTGCGGATCAATCAGGCATTGAATACGATGTGTGAGGAAACATCGATCGACTTTCTCGACCTGACTGAGGGATTCCGCAAGCACAGTGCCGGGCGAGTCCTCCATCTGGCGCCTCTTGATTTCCACCCGAACCCGGAGGGAAACCGGCTTTTCGCGGAACTGCTCGAGCAGCATCTGCTGCCCATTGTCGCAAACCACACTTCACAGCCTGAACCGGACACACACTCTGTAAGCGAACCCAAAAAACTGATGGCTACCACCTCACAACATGAATCAAAATCCGCCATGCAATCCATCTGGATCGTGAGGGGATCTGTCGCAGCCGCCGCCATCGCAAGCCTGGCCATTTATTTATCGACAACACTGCCCGCTCTGGGAAAAACCGATTTCGATGACGCCTACATGTTCCTGCGTTACGCCAGGCATTATCTTGCTTCCGGGGAGTTTTCCTGGAATCTGGGAGAAGGCCCGACTTATGGCATGACCAGCCTGCTGCATCTTTTCGCAGTAACAGCGCTGCGCGGGCCACCGCCCTGGAGGATCCGCTCATTCTGACCGGCCTGTCCTTTGCTGCCGGCCTGCTGGCGCTGATGGTGCTTCTGGCAGCCGGCTTCCGGCTCTGCAACCGCAGCGGTCTGTGGCTTCCCCTTCTGCTTGTCCCAATCCTGCTCTGCGGCCGGATATACCCTTTCCACAGCCTCACAGGCATGGAGACAACCACCTCGCTGCTGATGAACTCCCTGCTGGTTCTCGTGATGGCCTGGCATCCGGGACGGTTTGGAAAATGGCAAATGATCGGCTGCCTCGTGGCTTCCTATCTTGCCTGCCTGGCGCGCCCCGACAATGGCCTGTATGCCCTGCTGGTTCCACCCCTGTTTTATTGTGCCTGCGATTCGAGAAACAGAAAACCGGCACTGATCTATGCCGGGTTGTTCCTCGCACTGCTTGGCATTGATGCGATCCTGAAAAAATGGCTGCTCGGCGATTTTGTCCCTCTTCCAGTTTATGCCAAATCAAGCGGTTTTTATCGAGGCTATCTGGGAAGCGACAAATGGAATGCCGCCACTTTCACATTTCAGTTTCTGCGTGACTGCCTCCCATTCCTGCTGCTCATCCTCGGCATGGCAAACCGTGACATTCTGCGGCATCTCTTGGCCCTGTTATTTCCGATGATCCTGACCTTCGGTTACTACAGCACAGTCAACCAGATCATGGGATGGAATGCACGCTACTACTTCCCTTCTCTGCCATTCGTCATTCTGGGTGCATTTCTGGCCCTGCGTTCTTTTGAAGAAAAATCATTTCAGCCCAGGCCATGCTGCAGGGAGTTCTGGCCGGCAAGGCTGGTGGGCATGGCGCTGCTTCTGGTCCTGTCGCTATCCCCATCCATCGAAACTGTAGTTTCAGATTGCTGGCGGACCCGGGTCGCTGAATCAACTGTAGAATATGAACCCAGGACGCAGTGGAAGATTGAAGCAGCCGAACCACTGCCCCGCCTTGGGTGGGTGCGTGCGATTCATGAAGTCGATGCCCTGCTGGGCGAACTCCCCGGCGAGGTTATGGTGGCGGCATCAGAAAATGGTTTCATCGGCTCAAGGCATCCCACAAAAAAAATCATCGATCTGGCAGGCCTCAATGACCGTCAGATTGCCCATGAGGGTTTCTCTGCCCAGGCACTTTTCACGAAGAATCCCGACATCCTCTGGCTGCCTCCGCCGGATTATTCGTATGCAGTCAGTGAAATCCTCGATGCCGCCGAATTTCACGCAAACTATGATTATTTTCCAGGCGCCTTCGATTATGGCCTGGCTTTGCGGAAGAACTCGAAGGCATACCCACTTGCTGCCGAGGCCCTCAGGAAGGCCTTCATAAAGCTTTACCCTGGCCGCGACCCGCTCGGATATCAAGCCAGAACCCTGCCAGGTTGAGGCGCTGGCAACAGCCGGTTCCGTAACCTGCTCCACAGAAGCATCTTAAGAAACAAGTTTCAAATTATTTTCTTGACAGCGATCACCCGGAGTTTCAAAGTGACAATCAGAACAGCTCTCCAGATGTTTTCAGGCAGGAGGTCGGGGATATGAGAACCAAGCCCATCAGATGCAGCCAGTCAGGCGGTTTCACACTGATCGAGCTCCTGATTGTTATTGCAATCATTCTGATTCTGATTTCGATTGCGCTCCCAAATTTCATGGAAGCGCAGGTGCGCGCACGGCTGACCAACACCCGGGGATGCCTGCAGGCCTACCGGGTAGCCAATGAAGCCTACCAGGCTGACTTCAGAACCTACATTCCCGATGTGGATGGCGGGGAAATTGAACCCACCACCAAACGCAGCTGGGCCTCCCTGTGGGCCAGGGGACGAAAAATCAACTGCGACATGGTGGGCGAGTTATGCTCGTTTGCCATGCTGACAACACCGATCCAGTATATAAAGCAGCTCTGTTACGATCCCTTTCTGGCTCAGCAGAAGGACCCGCGCATCAGCAAGCCTTACTCACTGCCTGAATACACCTCCTATCTGTCCGGATCGAAGCAGCGCAAGATGTGGGCGGAACAGTATGGCCTGCGTTATTCCATTTTGAGCCGCGGCCCTGATCTGGATATCGATGTCGGCAGCTATGACCACCTGTGGTGGTATCTGGGAGCGCATATTCACCACAGCATGGGTTTCCCGGTCATCTATTCAGCCACCAATGGGACTTATTCGAGCGGGGATATGGTGGTCTCCAATCGAGGACACGAAGGCCCTTGAAACATCCCGGACCGGGGGTTTTCACGGGGGGCCGGGGGTTTCACGGATGCCATGAATGTCGCCCCTACAGCAGGCTCTTCCACCCTTTCTGCCGCCATCTCCATTGTCTTTCCCACTCCCTCCATCGCCAGCCCCGCTCTTTCCATCGTTTTTCCCAACCCCTTCTTCATCTTTCCCACTCCCTCAGTCGTCTTTCCCGCGAAGCGGGAATCCAGAAAGTGGGTGAGGGACCATGGATCCCCGCTTTCGCGGGGATGACGGAGAGGGGGAGGCCGGGGGCCGGAGATGACGCCGCATGTGTTTTCCAGGGGCGATGGAAGATCCGGGTACCATTATTTCCGGGTTGCCATGGGTTCCTGGGCAATCGATTTATTTTCCCTCTCATGCCAGCTTGATGGACGAGTGGCAGGCAATCCCTTGCATCCGGGGTTCCTTTATTGAGGAGTGACACGCAGGAGGTTGTCGTAATACGCCCGGACCCGTTCCCGCCATTCGGGCGACACCTCTTCCAGGTTTCTGCGCAGAAGCCGTGCGAGAGCATCAGGCTCCCCGGGTTCGATGGACTCCGGTGGTTCGGCAACCTCTCCTTCAGGATTGTCACCTTCGGCACGAAGGGCTTTGCGTTTCTTTTTGAAGCCCTTCTGATGCATCGATTTTTCGGCATCGAGGAGACGCTGTTCGATCTTCATCTGAAGGTCGGTGACACGGTCATTGAGGCGGTTCTGCTCAAGCTCCTTTTCAACTTCCTGCATCATCTCACCCGCTCCTTCGAGTGAGCCGGTTCTGCCTTTGGCATTCTTATACTGCTGTTCCAGTTCCTGCAGCTGGCGGCGGATATTGCGCTGCTGTTCAGCCATTTTCTGGAGCTGATCCCCGGCTCCCTTCTGGCCTGGCTTGCCATCCTGGCCCGGGGTTTCCTGCTGGCCTTCTGATTTCCCCTCCCCATCCTGCTGCTGGCCTCCTTCCTGGTTGGGCAAACGGCTGTTCTGGTTTCCTTCCTGCATCTGCTCCTTGAGGCTCTTGCTGTCCTGATTCAGTTTCTTCTGCTCGGAGAGCATCTTTTTGAGATCCCGGAAGTAACTTTCCAGGCTGGAACTCGAGCTGCTCGACTGGGATTGAGACTGATTGAGTGATTCCAGCAGCCGTTCGATCGCCAGGTTGACCAGGCCCAGAGCCTGGTGGGAACGCACACTGACAGTCATCGGAGAGGACTCCTCCATGATCCGTGTGTTTTCCTGCCAGTTGCGTGCAGCCTGGTCGAAATGCTTCACAACCGTGTAATCCGCGAAGGGATTCTTCTCTGAAAGCGTTTTGAAATCGGATGAAAGCCGAAGCGCTTCCTGGCGGAAAAAACCCATCTCCCGCCCGAGGCGGCTCATGCTGTCAGGATTGGGCCAGGTGGGAAGAGACCGGTAACGCCCGGCTTCCCTGTCATTGTTTTCACTTTCCTCTGAAAGAATAAAGGATCTTTCGAGGACCACTTTCATCTGTTCGATCTGCTGCTCCATATCCTGCCCGCCACAGCAGCCGCCGAGGCCCGAAGCAATGCGATCCAGATCCTTTTTGGCTTTTGATTGCTTTTTGCAGGCCTTATTGAGGTTGCCCTCCTTGAGGCTCGACTGGGCAGAGCGCTGGTTCTCGCCAACCGAACTGGCTTCTCTGGATTCAGATACCTGCTTCAAGCCGGGGGACATTTCGCTTTTCTGCTCATCCGCTTTTTCCTGAAGGCGCTTCAGCTCATCGAGCATGGCTTCGGTTTCTTTTGCAAGCTGCTCCTGGCGGTCCGCGAGCATCTTTTCCTGCTCAGCGAACTGGCTGCCCTCCTGAGAGGGGGTGGATTCGGGAGGCACAGAACCATTCTCAGGAGACTGGCCGTTTTCAGATGGAGACTCAGCAGAGGCCTGCTCGGAAGCCTGCTCGGGGGTTTGTCCGGAAGACTGCTCACCACTCTTCTCCGGTTTCTGTTCAGCCTCAGGTGCTTCTGTTGGGGGTTGCTGCCCCTGGCTGGCTTCAGCCAGTTGCGGCTCACCTTTTTCTTCGATCTGTTTTTTGACTTCTTCGATCAGACGGTCGATCTGATCCTCCAGCTTTTCCGGAGCAGCTTCAGTCTCGGCCAGTTCCGACTCCAGTTCGGACTCCGGGGTGGCCGATGCGGGATCTTTTTCCTGCTGAAGTTCCTGGGTGGCTTTCTTGAGTTCTTCCTGAAGGTCGGCAAGTTTTTCAGCCTGTTCTTTGAGGGCTTCGGCTTCATGCTCCAGCCACATGTTCTGAAGCAGGGAGAGCTGGCGGTCGAGCTGTTTTTCAAACTCCGCCAGATTCATCTCGGTCTTTTCCATGTCCTCCGGGCGGAGTTCATTTTTTTCAAGTTCTTTCAGGGTCTCCTGAAGATCCTTGAGAATCTGTTTGGCTTCCTCGGAGAGGAGTTGGTCGAGCAGATCCTGAACCTGCTCAAATTTCTGCAGGGTGCGCAGGGAGATGTCATTCTGCTCTTCGAGGCGTTTCAGGGATTCCTCAAACTGCCGGGCCACATCGGCGATTTTCTTCTGGACATCCTCCTGCCGCTTGATGGTTTCCTCGAGCTTCTTCTGGCTTTCCCACTGGCTCTCTCCGGCCATCTTGTCTTTGCGGTTGATCTCGATATCTTCCCGCATCTCTTTGAACTGGCGGCTGATTTCCTTCTGGTCCTCGATGAGATCCTGGAAGTTGTCCGCGGTCCGGGCGCGCATGGAAGCCTTCTCATCCATGGTTTCCTCGACAGTGGGGAAACGCACTCCATAAGTCTCGCTTCTCCCGATAACCCCCGGCCGATCCGGGCCGCGCCAGTCGCGCACTTCGATCCAGTAGCTGACCCGGTCTCCAGGCCAGAGGCCTGAAGTTGCCAGATCCAGGAGCGGAGAGGCAAGCACAGTCGAGGCTGAGGGAATCTGGGAGCCTGCCTTCAGCAGGGCCTGCCTGGTTTCGGCTGAGGTGGCTGAGGTGGCATCCGCTTCGGTTTCGACCCGATGAACCAGCCAGGCTTCACTCACAGCGACATCATCCCGCAGGAGCACCTGGAGAGGGACGCGCAGATCAGGCCCAAGGATGGACTCACGGCTCGGGGATAAAATCTGCGCGCTGGGGATGGCATCCGGATATGCAAACAAAGCCAGGTCAGCGGTCTGAGTTTTCTGATCAAAGGTGTCTCTCAACTGAAGGCGCAGCCTGCTGTTTTCCACCATCTGAAGGGTGGTGGCCAGTGTTTTGCCATGACACTCAAGCGGCAGGCTGGACAGTAACGTTCCAGTTTCAGAAAGCAGCTGGGCTTCCGCCTGAGACAGGTCATTATTGGTTGTCCAGGAAAAGACCGCCATCGAGCCGGACATTGCCTCGATGCGCGCCGGGGATGTGTATGTCTGCTTCTCCCGCCGGGTGTAAGCGGGTGGAGTGACCACAACCCGGGCATTTTCAATCGCCGGTGGATACACCGGATGGATGGTGCAGGCATTGGATTTTCCCCCATCGGCGACCAGGCTGACCTGCATTTCCCCGGAGATCTTGAGGCGCAGCGGCTGTGGGGGTGCGCTGCCTCCATCTTCATGCGGGGCAAGGCTGCCGGCACTGCGCCAGGGCCTCCCTTTTTCCCGTATGAGGAGCATGACCGAAGAGTGGCCATCCAGCTGCCCGGCTGAACAGAGCGGGTAACGCGAATCCGTTGCGGATGGAATCACCAGTTCCTGGTTCAGTGGAACCTGGAGAGAAAGAGGAAGCTGAATGGCCGCAATTCCTGCCTGGCTGGGGAGGCCCTCCTCGATGAATGCCTGCCGGGCAGCCTGCCGGAGAGAGGTGCCATCAGCCACCACCAGAACAGCGAGAAGCACCAGCCGCCAGCCGCACACAAGGCCGGGCGTCGATGGGCAGGCCAGGTGAGGCCAAGGGCTGGCCAGTCTGGCTCCGGGAGATGCTCCACACTGTTTTTGAGTGCGGCGATCAGATCCTGCGAAAATCCATATCTGTGGACTTCCGGCATGTTCCGTTGGAGATAATCCAGTGTGGAGAGGTCATTGTGGTAAGCGGGTGTTGCATCTTCGATGAAACGGCACAAGTGGTGGAAAGATTGAAAGGCCTTGAGCAGATCCCGCAGTTTGAGAACCAGAAAAGCCACTCCGACCACCAGCCAGCCCAGCACCAGTGATTTCATGGCGGTTATCGACACACCCAGCTTATTCAACAGCCACAAGCTGAGGAGGGTGGCCGACAGCAGGCCCGCCAGCCCGGCGCAGATATCCAGCAGGCTCCACCCAACGATGCGGTGGCGTGTTTTTCGAATCAGATGACGCATTATTCAGTTCCTCGCGAAACAAGTTCGATCAGTCTGGAATCGGAGACAATCCATAACCCCACCTCATTGTGGGCTGATTTTTCTCCGGGCAAAAGGACCGGGACCCCATTGAATACCTTTTTACGGGTTAAATCCTCCATGGCCTTGCGGAATTGAGCGGCATCTTCACCGGTATCCCAGACTGTCCGCCAGCAAAGGGCACTGGCTCCTTCCCGGCTGCGGAAGAGGGCATAACGGTCCCCATCCCAGCCGGCCGCGATATCTCGAGCCTCGAGCGGTGAGAGAGGGTCGATCAACAGGGCCTGAATCATGCCTTCTCCCAGTGTGTTTTCCCGGGCCAGCTCCCAATCCGGGCCGAAAGCTTCCAGGATTTTCTTTGAATCGATCTTCACCTCGACCGGATCATCCCGCTGTCCCAGGTATTTCTCCGGATGGAGAACCTGCTCGGTCGAAAGAGGTGGATTCTTGTAGAGATAATTGACAACTTCCCAGTCCGGCCGGTCGGTGAGTGGACCGGGAGCCTGCCTTGGAACCAGGGATCCATTTTCAATCCTGCCTGTCCGCATAATCTCACGGAGGAAATGCTCACCGGCCAGATAAGGAAGCATGAGTGAGGACTGGATCAGGGCCGGGGAGGAGGCGAAGGTATCCTGATCGACAAGCAGGCCCGCCAGGCCGGTGGCCAGAAGCCCGCCAATACCGAGATCCTTTCCATACAGGATCATGGCGATGGTGGCATCCCCCTCCACCACAGAAAGAGCCGCCTGAGCCTTATCGTCATTACTGGAGTCCTCGATGGGGAGCTCGAGCAGGTGGAAATGCTGGTCTGTCAGAGCATGAGTGAGTTCATGAGCCAGGATCATGCCTGCCAGGCCTGTTTTCAGGCTCAGGCTGCCGATGACATACATTTTGCCTGTGTGCGGGTCATACAGCCCGCCTGCCTGCTCATTGAGCAGATCCCGGAACAGGCCCTGCAGATCGACATCTCTCGAAAATGCGCCCAGCATCGCCAGGCTGTCACGCAGGGATTGCCATTCCTGCGGGGTGTACTGGCGTGAAAGCTCGGTTTCAAGAAATGCATCGAGTGATGCCTCATTCAGGCGTTCGAATACAATCGGTGTTTTGAACTTGAGACCACGGATTTCTTCAGTGCGCTTGACCAGCACTTCATAGCCCTCTTCAGCCACGACCGGCCAGAGAGTCACGCACAGGGAGAAAGCGAACACAAGGAGCCTGGAAAGAAACAACCCAGCCGAAGTCCGTTGGGCGCAGGAAAACAGGGCCATATTATTCCGCCAGCCTTTTACGAAGTGTATTTCGGGACATCCCCAGAATGCGTGCGGCCTGAACCTGGTTTCCATGGGTCAGATCCATCGACAGCCGCACCAGCAGGAGTTCGATCTCCGGCAGCACCGCCTGGCAATCTCCTCGAGCCAACAGGTCGGACTGGGCTTTTGACAGGAGACTGAGCAGGTGGTCTTCAAGGGCAGCCGCCCCCTGGGAAGACGGGGCCTCCTGTCCGGTGATGCCTTTAATCTCATCCAGGCCGAGATCTCCGGGTGCAATGACATGCCCACGGCACTGCACCAGGACACGCCGGATGATGTTTTCCAGTTCTCGGACATTGCCCGGCCACTCGTGTTCGCAGAGCGC
Organism: Candidatus Hinthialibacteria bacterium OLB16; assembly: GCA_001567115.1. Lineage (GTDB taxonomy): Bacteria > Hinthialibacterota > Hinthialibacteria > OLB16 > OLB16 > OLB16. The sequence goes on from LMZT01000111.1 coordinate 32,846, forward strand.
CATCAGTGTCGCTGGCAGCAGAGCCGGCGGCTCCATCCCATTGGCCCGCGCATGTTTCTTGAGGAAGTAACGGACCAGCAGAGGAATATCTTCCTTTCGCTCGGAGAGGGGCGGCAGGTCGATCGTGAAAACATTCAGCCGGTAATACAGATCGCTGCGAAATTTCCCTTCGGCGGCCAGCTCTTCAAGGGGCCGATTGGTCGCAGCGAGGATGCGGACATCGACCTTGCGCCCCAGGTTCGCCCCCACTCTGGTAACCTCTTTATCTTCGAGGAAGCGAAGGAGTGTCACCTGTGTATCGAGGGGCATGTCGCCGATTTCATCGAGGAAGACAGTTCCGCCATCAGCCTGCTCGAATTTCCCGATTTTGCGTTCATGCGCCCCGGTGAAAGCCCCTTTCTCATGCCCGAAGAACTCACTTTCGAGCAGATTCTCAGGGATAGCGCCACAGTTGATCGGCAGGAAGAGGGAGTCCTTGCGCGTGGAAAATTGATAGACAGCCCGTGCCACCAGCTCTTTTCCAGCCCCGGATGCCCCCCTTATCAGGACCGGCTCGCTGGAAGGGGCGACACGCCCGATGCGTTTGTAAACCTCCTGCATGGCCGGGGAGTTGCCGATGATGCAGTCGGCCTCCGAGAGAGCCGGATTCTCATCCTCGTTCCCAAGGAAGACTGCGGTGGACATTGCCTCATGCGCCTGGTGAGCACGGTGAATGAGGTCGCGCATGGTATCCGACTCGAAGGGCTTCAAGACATAGTCATAGGCCCCATGACGGGTCGCTTCGATGGCAGTATTGGCCGAGGCATAGGCAGTCATCAGGATAGCGGTGATTTTGGGATCGATTTCTTTGAGCCGCCGCAGGACTTCGGTGCCTTCCATCCCTCCCCCCAGGCGGACATCGAGCACAACCACCGAGACACCTCCTCCCCGTATCCTCTCCAGGGCATCACGCCCGTTGGAGAAAGCCTCCAGAAGGAAAGGCTCGCGCGCCATCATCCTTCGAAAGGAGTAGCGGACCGCCTCTTCATCATCGACCACAAGCACGACCGGCTGGCTGGCTGAATTCAAAACATACCATCCCTGGTTTCCGGATTTTGTGACAAAAACTCTTCCCTCGGCTGACCGGTTGACCAGCCGACAGACTTCATCAGTCTAGGATACACATCCAAAAGGCGCAATTCTCCGCCCCGTGGCTCTCCATGTTCTGCAGGGGCACGGCATGATGTGCTCCTGCCTTGACCGGGTATGAATGCATCTATAAAACTCAAGGAAAACTGATTCAGAAAAGGATGATCAATGGCTGATCGTATCAAGATTCTTGGAGGACGAGTTTTTTTACCACCTGAAGTTGCACAGATTCTGACCAGTTCCCCAAAAGTTGTTATTCCTGCCAGCCGCCACCAGCTTGCCGATCTTTCACTGGGTGGCGAAGAATCCGGCCAGTTTGAAGTGGGATATGAGGTTCCGGGAAAAGGCCGGGTTGTTGAAGCAAAAGTGATTCGGGCACGCAATGGAGTGGCGGTCAATTATATGGAGCCATACATGCGGCGCCGCGACCCCGACTGCATGGTGGTTGCCGATTCCGGTCCAACCGATAAATCACGCTTTTCTGAACGTTTCGAGGGTTCGTTCCAGGATATGCGCCAGGAGGTTTTCGACTGGCTGGGGAGACAGGAGGTCCTGGTTCTCCCTTTCATGGCGGGTAAAACCGAACTGGGGTGTGATGCGCTTTTGATAGCGCCATTGAATGCTGCTTTTTTCGCCACCGGACTGGCGGACCTCCAGGGGATGATTCCAGAAAATGAAATCCCTGAAGGATTCCATCCGCGAGCCATCATCTACCTGGCGCCTCCCTTCCGCCATACACACTGCCAGGGGCGGCAGATTGTAATCCATAACCGTATGGAAGGCCTCCATGAGCTCTTCTCGCTGAACCTTTATCCAGGTCCCAGTGCCAAGAAGGGCATTTATGGAGTGCTGCTGTCGATTGGCGAGTCCGAAGGCTGGCTGACCGCTCATGGTTCAACTGTCCAGGTGGTCACCCCTTATGACAACATCGTGACAATCATGCACGAAGGGGCCAGCGGCGGTGGAAAAAGCGAAATGCTTGAATATGTCCATCGTGAAGCGGATGGGCGGCTGCTGCTGGGAGTCAATGTGGTTTCCGGGGAAAAAAGGTTCCTGACTCTCAATCAGAGCTGCCAGCTCAGACCGGTCACCGATGACATGGCGCTGTGCCAGCCGGAACTCCAGGGAGAAAGCCGGAAGCTGGTGGTCACCGATGCGGAAGATGCCTGGTTTTTGCGCATCAACCATATCACGCATTATGGCATCGATCCACAATACGAGAGCCTGACTATTCATCCTCCCGAGCCACTCGTTTTCCTGAACCTGGATGCAGTTCCTGGAGCCACCTGCCTGATCTGGGAGCATCAGGAAGATGAACCCGGGGTGCCATGCCCGAATCCACGTGTGATTCTTCCACGCCGGATGGTGCCGGGGATTGTGAACTCGACAGTGGAGGTCGATGTGAGGAGTTTCGGAGTCCGGACACCTCCCTGCACACGGGAAAATCCCAGTTATGGAATTTTTGGCATCCTGCATTTCCTGCCGCCGGCACTGGCATGGTTGTGGAGGCTGGTATCGCCGCGAGGTTTTTCAAATCCGAGCATCACAGACTCCGAGGGGCTTGGCAGCGAAGGAGTGGGATCCTACTGGCCATTCGCCACCGGCCGGAAAGTCGACCAGGCTAACCTGCTGCTCCGGCAGATCCAGTCCACCCCCGGAACCCGGTACACCCTCTCTCCCAACCAGCATGTCGGATCCTGGAAGGTGGGATTCATCCCGCAATGGATTGCCAGGGAGTACCTGGCGCGCCGTGGCGGCGCTAAATTCCGCCCCGACCAGATCGTCCCGGCGCGCTGCCCGCTGCTGGGCTATACCTTGAGGTCGGTTCTCTTCGAAGGCACACAAATTTCACACTGGTTCCTGGAAGTCGATACCCAGCCGGAGGTCGGTCCTGAGGGATACGATGGCGGAGCTCAGGAATTGAGCGTTTTCTTTGAAGAAAGCCTGTCCTGTTTCATGGAGGAGGCGGATCTCGACCCCAAGGGGCGTGAGATCATTCAATGCTGTTTTGATAAAGGTTCAGTCACGGACTACGAAAAGTTACTCTGAGAAGAAAAGGTGATGAGACAGTTTTCCCCGTTCAGGATATCCTATGAAAGAGGGGAATGAAATTTTTGTGGAATCCTTTTCATAATTGTGGAAAGGGTGTATATTTGTCGATAATCTGTGCAGAAGTTTTCTATTTCTTCTTGGCTGGGAGAAAGGAAGATGGAGTTCAGGCTGAATTTCGGGGCAAAACCGGGCAATCCGGGATGTTGGCAGCAACCTTGCTAACCGATATTCAGCTGGGTAGCATAAGAAACTGAGGGGGAGAACTATATTTCCACGGAGGTGGTGTCGATGAAAGCCAGGTGGATTGGCTCCCTGTCAGTCGCAGCAGCGTCTATCTTCGCACTTGCTGGCGCCGGGTATGCTCAGGAAGCTGAACAGACAGTAAAAACACAGAGAGGGGCAAACGATATGGTATGCGCCCTCCTGAAAACCAGTGAGGAAATCATCTGGGCCACCCGGACCGAGGTGAGATCCCGCGAAATTCCCACTACTCGTTCGGAAACCCGCACACGGCTGGTCACTAAATATCGCCCAGAAACCCGTTATCGGGAAGAAACCCGTTACAAGACCGAAACCCGCGAAAAAGAAGAGCCAAGAACCCGGCTGGTTTCAAAAACGCGCCCGGTCCAGCGTGAGCGGGAAGAGACTCGTTACAAAACCGAGACCCGTTACAAGGATGTCGAGAAATCGCGTACTGAAACCCGTGTGAAGATGGAACCCCGCTCACGGCAGGAAACCCGTTACCGTGAGGAAACCCGCACACGCCAGGTCCCCAAAGTCCGTGAAGAACCTCGTGTCCGCAAAGAGACCCGCTACCGCACCGAAGTCCGCGAGAAGCCGGTCACGGATTATGAAGAGGTCGTGAAGACACGGATCGAAACCCGCATGGACACAGTCGAAAAGATGCGTCCAACCACACGGGTCAAAATGGTTCCCAGAACACGAACCGAAGAAAAGACAGTCTATGATGAGCGAACCAAAGTTGTTCCGAGAGAACGGGAAATTACACGTTACCGGACTGAAGTGGACTACCGGACCGAAACCCGCCGGAGGTGGGATCCCACCGAAAGGGATGTGACTCTCTACCGTTGCTCCTACGAATGCCGGGATGGCTGCCCGGTCCGTGTGGCCAAGCCTTATAACACCAAGGTCCGTGACTGGAAGCGCGTGAAATACGAGGTTCAGGTTCCCTTCGAGAAACAGGTTCCTTACACCGATACAGTCACCGAAGAAGATGTGGTTTCCTACAAGGTTCCGCGGGTTGAAACTTATGAGGTCCCTTATGAGGAGCCGGTCGAATACACCGATTATGTTCCATACACCGAGCAGGTTCCCTATGAGGTCGAAGTGCCAGTTGTCGAAAAGGTTCCCACCACCCGGCTGGTAAAAGAAGAAATCCAGGTTCCTTATCAGGTCGAAGTGCCCTACACCGAAACAGTCAGCTATACCGATACAGAGACCTATACGGAAAGGGTTCCCTACACTGTGGATGTTCCCTACGAAGAAGCAGTGGAATATACCGTGCAGGTTCCCTACACCGAAAAAGTTCCCTACGAGGAGCAGGTTGCCTATACCGTGAAGGTTCCTTACACGGATGAGGAAAGTTATCAGGTTCAGGAAACCTACACAGTGAAAGTCCCTTATCAGGTTCAAGTTCCTTATACCATCCAGGTGCCCTACACCGAACAGGTGGCCTATCAGGCGCAGGAGCAATATGCCGTTCAGGTGCCTGACAAAAAGGTCGAGCAGTACACGGTTATGGTCAAATACCCCAAAGCCAAGCATGTCATCGAGACCAAGCACCCATACTTCTGCGGGTCTGCCCCGGTAGGCGGGAATCCATTCGGGCCAAGGCACCCGGCGGGAAGGAACAGGACTGTTGATCTTGGAGAACCGACAGTGGTTTCAAACCGCATGGTGAATCTGACTCCCGAGGAGGTTCAGCAGGCCATCACAACTGCCAGTGGACCACTGGAGCAGGTGATCGGCACAGTCCACACAGCGGTTCAACAGGCACCGGCAGCGGCCCCTCCGCATACTGCCACAGTCTCAACCACACCGGCGCCGCAGCCACCCGCACAGGCTCCCGGTCCGGCGGAAGATCTGTCACCGGAAGAGGAGCCTTCGGTCGAAGGTGGTGCGCTCCCGGCCATCTGGCAATAAACAGCCCGCTGCAAATTCAGTTGTTTCCAGGAAAGGGTGATCCTCAAGATCACCCTTTCTTCTTTAATGGCCTTGTTTCAGATTGCAACAAGGCCGGTCCACCGGGATGCCTGTCGATGCCACGATTCCTTTCCTGATCGAAGGGGACGAAATGGATTCTGTATTGAACCGGCATCGGGTATGCTGAATATGGAGTCCCAAAGAAAAGCCATGCCACGGATCGCTTATCTGGATTACAACGCCACCACACCGCTCGACAGCCGGGTTCTTCAAGCCATGCTGCCCTGTCTGCAGGAGGAATGGGGAAACCCTTCGAGTGTTCATGACTGGGGACAGAGTGCGCGTTACGCTGTTGAAAAGGCACGAGCACAGGTTGCCGATCTGGTCGGTGTATCCGATGAGCACCTGATTTTTACCGGAACAGGTTCGGAGTCGATCTGCCAGGTCCTTCACTCTGTTGCGAAGAAGTGGCGGGGACAATCCTGCCATATTCTCACCAGCGCCATCGAACACCCGGCCACACTGCGTTCCCTGGAACAGCTCCACCAGGATGGGATGATCCAATACTCCACAGTCCTGCCGGAACATTCCGGATGGATCGACCCGAAACGTGTTGAGTCCATGATTCGGAGCGATACCCGACTGATTTCCATCATGTCAGCCAACAATGAGACCGGGATCATTCAACCGCTTCCCGAGATCGCCGGCCTGGCTCGCTCCAGAGGGATCGCCATCCATTCCGATATGGTCCAGAGCCTGGGGAAGATCAATCTTCGTTTTGATGATCTGCAGTTGGATTTTGCCTCTTTCGCTGCGCATAAAATCTATGGACCGAAAGGGATCGGAGCCTTGGCCTTTCGCGAAAAAGGAGATCTGATCCCACTCCTTCATGGCGGAGGGCAGGAGATGGGACTGCGAGCGGGAACCGAAAACACTGCAGGAATTGTTGGCTTCGGGGCTGCGGCGGCTCTCTGCAGAGAATTCCTTCCAGAAGAGGCCACCCGTATCACCCGGCTCCGGGATCAGTTCGAGGAGCAGCTGAAAAAGAAAATCGATGGACTGCATATCCTGGGGGCGGATCAAACCAGGCTGCCCGGCACCTCCTGCATCTGTTTCGAGGCGCTGCTGGGGACCTATCTGGTTCAGGATCTGGCGGCAGAGGGGATTGCGATTTCGAGCGGCTCTGCCTGCCGGGTGGGAGAATCCAAACCCTCACATATCCTGCTGGCGATGGGGATCGATCCAGAACTGGCTCGCGGGGCAGTCCGTTTTTCGCTGGGCCGCTTCACTACCGAAGATGAAATACTTCAGGCTGCCGAACTCACACGCCGGGCAGTCCTCCAGCTGCGGCAGAATCCCGAAAAGATATGAGGAGCCGCTTCAGAAAAGGCCGTCCTGTTTCCTTCCGAGGAAGCCGCCATTGCTGAGGTACTGGTAGGTTCCCACGAGATCGAATCCATACCGTGGAAAATATGGAGCGAGGCTGCCGTGGGTAAAGAAGTGCATGTGCTCCGGGTTGGCATACCCGGTTTTTTCATCGAGCCGGTTGCGCAACGGAAGCCGGTCCAGCTCGAGGGTGGGTGTTTCGATAAACAGGTACCCCCCGGGACGGAGCAGCTGGTGGGCTTTCTGAAACAATTCCGAGGGATGATCGAGGTGTTCGATCACATGGAAGGTATAAACCAGGTCATAATTCGCAGTGGCGGGCTGCAGTGCTTTCAGGCTGGTGGCATTGACATCCAGGCTGTATTTTCTCACACAGTAATCCGCCAGCGCCTTTGATCCTTCAATGCCCGCTCCGGTGAGGCCTGCCCGGACCAGGCTGGCGAGGAATTGCCCCTGCCCGCACCCCACTTCAAACACCTTCCAGCCGGCAGAGGGAAAGTCGATATCGAGGTTCCTGAAAAGCCCTTTCATCGATTTGAGCCGGACATCGATCAGGGCCGGGTCGCTCCATTCTTCCTCAAGCCCCACAATAATTTCTTCGCGTTCGAAAAAGCCCGAAAAGACATCCTGCCCTTCAGGGGGTTTGCGTTCGGCTGTTTCCAGGCCGCAGGAGAGACACCGAACCACTTTGGTTCTGCGGTGAAAGAAGAGAACTTCGAACCGATTTCCTCCGCATAAATCGCAGTGCTGGAGAGGGAAATGCCAGGTCTTTTCGCGCACCAGGGAATGATACAGGAAGGCCAGATAAGCCTTGAGGCCAACCAGGCGTATGGCGGACCCGCTTCGCGGCAGAAGCCACAGCTCCCTGCCAAGCGCACAATAGAAGCCTGGTGACACAAGCACCCTGCCGAGCTCTGGCAGCTTCCTCAGGCCTCGCTGAAGGAGCAATCGCCAGGCAGGCTCACATCGAGCCAGCCGGATCTGAAGATCTTTCGATTCAAAAACAGGCTGGCCTTTCAGCTGGAGGTAGGTCCGGTATGCCCGGTCATGCTGCCCAAGTGAATAAAATGCATCTCCTAGCAGGAGGACTGCTTCAGGCAAACCGGGTTTGATCTCGAGGACTTTCTGATAACAGAGGACCGCCTCCTCGATGCGTCCCTGCTGCACCAGCAGATGAGCCAGGTGCCCCCAGGAGTCATGAAAATCCGGAGCAGCCCGGGAAAGGTCTTTGAGGATCTGCTCCCCTTCAGCCAGGCGTCCCAGCCGTACCGCTTCCAGTGCGGCGTCGAGTTGGTCTTGGGGGTTAAGCGAAGAACCAGGCATGGCAACCAGATCATAAAAAAAGAGGTGAATCATCGATGACCCACCTCTTTTCTGTCAGCCAGTTTCAGAACAGGCGCGCTGAAAATTATCTTTCGGACCCGGAGAGCAGGCTCTGCTCGATATTCCGCATCATGTCATATTCTTCGTCGGTGACCGAAAAGCGCTTTTCTTCGGCTTCCCGTTTGGATTCAGATCCTTTCGATTTCAGGCCGAAGACCTGGGATTCCTGTTCCACACCATCTTTTTTGGCCTGGACTTTGTTTTTCCGGGCAGGTTCGATCTGGGCTACCAGGGCTTCCGGAGAAGTCGATGGGGCCTGATCGGCAAACTCCCAGTCACTGGATGGAGATGTGGGGGCTTCGAGCGCCACGGCACTGCTTCCTGACTGGCTGCCATTCAATCCGAAGTGATTGAGTATCTGGGCATCATCCATGTTTGACCACTGCGATCCCTGAGCGGTGCGGGGCGGGCTGATTCCTGCAGGAGGTGTTGATTTCTGTGACATGGGAACTGACTCGAGCGGCGGGGGCGGAAGGGACTCTGAGTTCATCTCCGGCATGACCGAAGGCAGATCCGAAGAGGAGGATGGAGGCGGCAGCAGCTTTGGCCCGCCCGGGCCATCGACAGCAACAGTCGGTATCGGATCAGAGACACCATAAGGATTCCCGATGCCGCAGATCGAGCAATTCTGGAGCAGCAGATGCGGGCGAATCGCATAGATCGGAGCAAGGATGGTGTATTTGAGGGCTGTTCCGACACAGGGATCCGGACACAGGACCAGGTCGGCGCAGCTGTATGAATGAGCGAAATATTCCTGTGCTGCCTGCTGTTGGTAGAAATCCTGTATCTTCAGGGTCTTTGTAATCCAGCAATCCAGGCAGATCATGGTCGGACTGAGCAGAGGGATCCAGGGAAGCTTCCATCTTCAACATCAGCCGTGTCTTCATCAGAAAAATTTCCGAACCCCATGTCCTCGGATCTTTCATCCATGCGGACAACTCTTCCACCTTCAAAGGCTTGAGGCTGGGACCAGGAAGGATCACCCATTGCAGAGATCACAACCCCGACCCCAAGAACCACCAGAAAGCTGCGGCACATTTTCATAACAGAATACCCTTCTCGCACCCACCTCCCCAGGTGAGTCGATCTGATTTTTTCTCCCCCACCAGTCACGGCCATAGTAAAGCACAAATCCCCGGGTTCCGTCAAAGGGAATGAACCATTTTTTCGGGTTGTATCCAGAGATTCCCGCCATTCGAAAAATTTCAATCCGGACTTGGCGGCACAGCCTCCCCGGGCAGCGACTCCAAAGTGAAATCAAAAAAAGACTCTGGAAAACAGGGAGCATGGATGGTACTATGAATCAGTTGTCAGGATAGAGTGAAAGGTTATCAGACGAGACAAACACTCCCTCTAATCCACTCTATTTGGCGGCTGAAGGGGTTAAAAATGAAGAAGAAAAGTATAGCAGGACAGAAAATACGCATACTCCTGATCGATCAAGATCCTGATGTTCGTCAAATCATTGAGAACCAGGGCATCATCGATATCTACGATTTTGAGATGGTCCAGGATACACCTGTTGCGCTCAAGGTTGCTGAGGAATTCAATCCGGACTTTGTCCTGCTCGATCTTGAAACTGTCGGGCGGGACCGGTTTGAAATCATGCGCAAGCTGAAATCAATCGATCCGGATGTGGCCATCATTGCCCTGGCGCAAACCCGGCACACCGATGAAGTCCGTGAGGTGCTCGAGCTGGGAGCCGAAGATTTCATGGCGAAGCCATTCGATCCCAGCCTGATAGAAATCGCCATGCGCAATATCCGTGAGAAACGGAACCTGCGGGAACAGGTCAGCCGTCTGCGAGGCGAACTCGAGCGCGACCATGCCTTTGGCATGCTGGTGGGAGAAACCAATTCCATCATTGCCTTGAGGGAGTTCATCGAGCAGGTTGCCGATACGGATTTGAACATCCTCATCCGGGGGGAGAGTGGCACCGGAAAGGATGTGACCTCGCGCCTGATCCATCAGCTTTCAGGGCGGCGTGACAAGCCATTTGTCAAAGTCAACTGTGCGGCGCTGCCGGATAACCTGATCGAATCGGAGCTGTTCGGTTATGAGAAAGGGGCTTTTACCGGGGCAGTCAGAGCCAAGCCGGGCCGTTTTCAGCTGGCGCATGGCGGCACGATTTTTCTGGATGAAATTACAGAGATTCCCTTTCCTCTCCAGTCCAAGCTGCTGCAGGTTCTCGAGCAGCGGGAATTCGTCACTGTGGGTGGCACCCGCACAATCCGGGTGGATTGCCGTTGCATCGCAGCCACGAATGCCCACATGGAACAGATGATGAGCCATCAGAGGTTTCGGGAGGACCTCTTTTTCAGATTGAACGAGTTTTCGATATCACTGCCACCCCTGCGCGAACGCAAGGAAGACATCCCCTTGCTGATCGATTATTTCCTGAGTGTCTATTCGGAACGTTACCAGCGCAAACGGCTTTCGCTTCCGCAGGAAACCATCCAGCAGATGATGGATTATCCCTGGCCGGGCAATATCCGTGAGCTGGAAAGCCTCCTCAAGCGGGTGATCGTTCTCGACAGCGAAGAGATCATCTACCAGACCATCGGAAGCAGGCATGGGCCGCGTGCCCCATTGCTGGTGGAGATGAAATCTCAGGCTCATTTTCCCCCGCAGGCCTCCCCCCCCGAATCAGCCCCGGGTGTCTTGGCTTTTCCAATGGAGCCAGCCTCTCACCGCGTTCAGACTCCGCCTCCAGCAGCGGTGGAAGTCCCACCCTCGGAAACACCTCAGCCCTTCAAGGCCACTCCACTGAAAGATATTGTGGAGCAGGCAGTCGAAGCCGCTGAAAAAAAGACCATCCTGGAATCTCTCGATCGCCTGCGCTGGAACCGCCGCAAGGTCGCACAACACCTCGGGATCAGCTACAGCTCGCTGCTGAGGAGGATCGAAAAATACGGGCTGAAGAACGACAACCCTTGATAAACCGTGTGAGTATCCATAAAAATAAACGCCACAGACATTCACTTGAGGTGATCCTGAAAATTTCAGAGGTGAACAATGTTTTATCAGATGGGCGAAACAGTTCCCGGGATTGAGTGATGGATGGGGAACGGGCCGGTCCATCGAGCTGGGAAATCAACTGAATTCAAAGTAAATTCGGCTGCATAGAGGAACTGGTCCTGAAATTGCGAATTTAATATCTCGTATCGAGAAGGAAGTATTCCTTTTCCATGGGGAAGGCGGTTTGTAAATGACCTTGAATGAATTGGATGCACTGCGGGATGAAAATCAGACACTTCGCCTCAGGGTCGCAGCGCTCGAAAATCAGCTGGAATCCATCCGCCTTCAGCGGGTAGCTCAAGATTTTCTGGAAACACATGGCCTTGTCGATGAGCCCTATTTTATAAGAAGACTGCATGAATCCGTCTTGTCCGCTGAAAGGTATGCTCGATTCGTCACTCTGGTGATGGTGGTTCTGCCTGGAGAAAAAGGGGAGAACGAGGGGAATAATTCCAGCCTTGAATCGGCTGCACGGTTGCGGGCCGAGCTGCGCCAGACTGACCTGGTCGGCTATTCGAACTCGGGGCGGATATTCATCCTCCTGGAAGAATCGGATCCCCAGCAGGCGGTTCAGGCCCTGCGGCGTGTCACCCGCGAAATAATGGATTATCCGCACCCGCATTATGCGCTGGCGAATTATCCCAATGATTCCAGCCGGGATGACACCCTGCTCGAGATTGTTTCAGCCAGGACCTCTGACCTGCGTGCACGCATTTCCAATCAGACCGATCCGGTGGTTCATACCGGGGAGGCGGTTCTTTCGCTGTTCAACTGATCCCTGTCCTGCAGATACCCTTGACCAGGCGCCGGGCAGCCCCAGGCCCGAAATGTGTGGACACCTATTCGGAAAGGCATCATCTGGTTTATTATATCCCCGCGTATGCAATGAATTGCCGGATTGTGTTTTGGCTGCAACCTTTTTAGTGTAAGCAGATCGGCTGGATTTTTTTTCTATTCGAAATCTTACAAAGAACCAATCGGAATGTGTTCAGTAAAGTAGAGATGCTCATCTATGTTCAGACGATTTCTGCCTAAAAATACCGACTTCTTCGATTATCTCGAGCAGCACAGCAACCTGATCATCGAGACCTGCAAAGAACTCCATAAAATGTCTTCGGACAAGCCGGATGTGGTGGCCTCTGCCGCCCGGATCAAAGAAATCGAACAGCAGGCCGATGTCATCACCCACAAGTGCACCGAAGACCTGCTGAAGACCTTCATCACCCCGATCGACCGTTCGGATATTCTCGCGCTGATCAAACGGATGGATGACATCATTGATTTTATCTTCGCCTCGACATCGCGAATGGACCTGTATGAAATCCGGGAACTCAAACCGGAGGCGAAAGAACTCTCGGCGATCATCCTGGAATCAGCGGAGAAGATCCATCAGGCCATTTCAGGCTTGCGGAACATGAAACACGCGGCCGAGATCAAGGAAATCTGCATCCAGATCCACCACCTCGAAGATCATGCCGATGGGCTTTTTCGAAATGCGATTGTGAATCTGTTCCGGCAGGAGGAACAGCCGATCCAGGTGATCAAGTGGAAAGAAATTCTGGAACGGCTGGAGAAGGCCACGGACCGTTGTGACGATGTGGCCAACATCCTTGAAAAAGTCATCATCGAATCGACCTGATAAAATATATGGATCCCCTCTGGCTGGTTATTGTCGGTACTGTCATTGTCGCCCTGATATTCGATGTCATCAATGGATTTCATGATGCCGCCAATTCGATCGCCACAGTGGTATCGACGCGTGTCCTCTCGCCCCGTTGGGCGGTCATCTGGGCCGCCTTTTTCAATTTTGCCGCCATGTTTGTTTTTCCCGCCAAGGTGGCCGATACCATCGCCAAGATTGTCCACATCAAGGCGGATGATTCAGCCTTTGTTTATGTGGTTCTGGCCGCCCTGCTGGGCGCGATCCTGTGGGATCTGCTGACCTGGTGGCTGGGGCTTCCGACCAGTTCCTCTCATGCCCTGATCGGTGGGCTGGTGGGTGCGGGTGTCGCGTTTAACGGGGTCGATATCATCCATTGGGAGAAGGTCTGGGCGACTGTCAAATTCATCCCCCTGGCGCCGCTCATCGGCTTTGCAGTGGGGTTGTTCAATATGTTCGTGATCTTCTGGATCTTCCGCAAATGGAGGCCGGCGGATGTCGACTGGCTTTTCAGAAAGGGGCAGTTCCTGTCAGCGGCGCTCTATTCACTTGGGCATGGTGGAAACGATGCCCAGAAAACCATGGGAATCATTGTGGCCCTGCTGGTCGCTGGTGGGGCGATGAAACCCGGCATCGAGCTCACCCTGACCGACTGGCACACCCTGTGGATCATTCTCTCCTGCCATGCCGCCATGGCAATCGGGACAGCCTTTGGCGGCTGGCGGATTGTCAAAACAATGGGCATGAAGATCACCAAACTCAAGCCGGTAGGTGGATTCTGCGCCGAGACCGCAGGGGCATTCACCCTGTTCTTCGCCACTCATGCCGGCATTCCGGTATCCACCACTCACACCATTACCGGTGCGATCATCGGAGTGGGAGCGGTGACCAAGGTTTCCGGCATTAAATGGGGAGTTGCCACACGGATACTGTGGGCATGGGTTCTGACCATCCCCTTCTCGGCCCTGATTTCGGCCATCTGTTTCGCTTTGTTCAGGTGGTTCGAGGTCTACTGAATCCGGTTTTCGATCAGCCGCCCCATATCGTCGTGAGTGAATGGAACAGGATGGTTCTTGCTGCCTGCTCCAGCCACAATCCGTGGGATATCCCCCTTTGAGACACCATACCTGCCAAGCTGGGGATGTGCAGTTTCTCGAGCCATTCCTCCAGTCCATCGGCCAGCTTCCAGGCTGATGAGAGTGGATCTCCGCCATTCACATTCCCCCCGAACAGCAGGTGGCTCACCCGCTGATATTTCAGAATGGCTGGATGAGAGGGTACCTGCCGGTCGGCAAGCTTCTGCAGGGTGATTCGGACCGATTCGGCAAGGAGAGTTCCACACACGACACCATGCGGGATATCAAAAAATCCGCCGATCGGCGCTGCCAGGCCATGCACCACCCCCAGGCCGGCATTGGCGAGGACAATCCCGGATAACAGAGCGGCACAGGAAAGGGCTGTGCGGGCCTCGATATGGGATGGTTCTTCGGCACATTTGAGGAGAGGATTCCCGGCAAAGCATTTCAACCCCTCCCATGCGAGGCAGTCAGTCATGGGGGAAGCGGAAGAGGACACATAAGCTTCAAGCAGCTGGGTCAAAGCATCCAGGCCGCAGGCTGCGGTGACTGCAGGCGGACAGGAAAAGGCCAGTTCCGGATCGACCAGGGCATGGTCGGGCACAAATTTTTCATGGCGCAGGGAGCGCTTGAAACCATTGGGGCCGGTCTGGCCCAGAACCGCATTCCGGGTCGCTTCGCTTCCGGTTCCAGCCGTTGTCGGCACCGCGATGAATGGAACCTTGCGCCCGTCATGCTGTCTGCCTGACCCAACCCCCTCGAGGTACTGCTGAACTTTTTCGCCGGAAGGAAGCATGGCTGAAACAGCCTTCCCGGCATCGATCACGCTCCCGCCACCGATTGAGACTACCACCTCGATGGCCTTTCCCCGCATCTCCTCGACCAGGCAGTCGACCCGGGCCGGGGTGGGTTCCCCCCGGACAACACAGTGATGGAAGCGAACCTGGCATCGATCCAGATCCTGGCAGAACTCAGGCCAGGAGGCCAGCCACTGGAGGCTGCCGGTCAGGATCAGGGCCGAATGGCCGGCCCGTGAAATCAGATCCGGCAGTTCTTTCCAGACCCCGCACCCGAAGCGAATCTTCGGAACTCCGCCGAATTCAAAAGGAGCGATTACCACCTGGCCCGATCCCCAGGCGCGATTACCTGGTAAGTTACCGCTTCCCTGGGCCTGGCCATCCAGCCTGCCACAGCCTCACGCCAGGCCAGGTAATGGCTGGTCTTACGGTGTTCTTCGATCGCCGCCTCGGATTCGAACACCTCATAGAGAAGAAACAGCGATGGGTCATTGGCGTTCTGCAGGACATCAAAACGGAGATTGCCGGGTTCATGGCGTGTTCCTTCGTGGTTTTTGATGGTCGCCTGGATGAAATCCTCGATACAACCCGGTTCGACTGCGATGTGGACACAATTGACTATCACATCCGCCTCCTTGAGAAAAATGAAACTGGGTGGGCGCGCATCGTTACACTACGCTACCGGATCATCATCATACCCGGGTCGTAATGCCCCCTCACCGACACGCGCCCCGAAAATTTATGTGAAAGATTACCAGATCATCTCAGCAAACCCCACTCCTCAACCTGGGCCAGGATCGCTTCGGGTTCGCTCATGCGCCCTTCCCCCGTGATCGCTGCAGGCCAAGGCGGCCGGAATCCGGGAGGAATAATCTGCGCCCCCCCAGGAAGTGAGCCTTTCGATATTGACCCGTGTGGCCACATGATGCCACATGCGTGTATTCATCGCTGGAACATACACCACCGGGCAGGCGGCTTCATCACCGGTTCCAACAGCACAGAGCAGGGTTGTCAGGAGATCATCGGCAATGCCGTTCGCCGCTTTGGCAATGACATTGGCGGAGGCTGGGGCCACGATCAGAAGATCCGCCCATTCAGGAAGCCGGATGTGGCTCATCCCGAAATCGCCGCTGTCCTCCCACATATCCGAGGAGACCGGGTATCCGGAAAGCGCTGCCAGAGTGAGCTGGCTGACAAACCGCAGGCCATTTTGTGTGGCGACAACCCGGACAGTGTGGCCTTTTTCGGTCAGAAGGGATACCAGGCGCGGGGCTTTGCATGCGGCGATCCCTCCGGAAATTGCCAGAATTATGTTCATAATCAGACCCTCTTTCCTGTAGTATCCCCTTATCGAAAGGGCGAATGATGCCGGACCGGCCTGGTTTCACCCTGATTGAACTTCTGGTTACCCTGGCGATCCTTCTGATCCTGATCGCTATCGCATTGCCCAATTTCCTTGAAGCCCAGATACGTGCCCGGGTGGTCCGCACCCGGAGTGAGTTGAAAACAATCTCCGCCGCACTCCTGCGTTACCACCAGGACTTCCACTTCTATCCTCTCAGAACCACACCCAATGGTCAAACATGGCCAAGCGGGCTGAACAATCTGACCACCCCCATCCGTTATATGGATCCGGCCCGCCTGCCCGATCCCTTTCCCGATGAGCCCTATTATATGCTGTATCGTTACTGGCCGATTCGGGCCGATGGATACATCCAGGACAATAACAGCCCGAGCAACCGGGATTCGAGCTGGTATCTTCTCTCGAGCAATGGCCCCGACCAGGATTTCAATGCCTTTGCCGAAACCCTCCGCGGGCAGGGATCCTTCCTCGATGTGGTTTATGCTCCCACAAATGGCGGCCGCAGTTCAGGCAACATCTGGCGGCAGGGGGGGCAGGCGGAAGGGAGAGCACGGGCGAATGTGGTGCCCTGTCTGCCGGGTAGTGACCGGGATTAGGCTCAAGGACCTTGTTTGCCAGCAACTGATCGTTTAGCCTGAAACGATCGAAAAGAATGGAATGCGGGATGCAAATCAACCATGAATGAAGAGACTCCACGGAAAAGAGCGGTTGCCTTGCGTTATGATCCCGTTGAGGATCCGGCTCCACGCCTGGTGGCGAAGGGGCAGGGGCATGTGGCTGAACGCATCCTGGAGATTGCCCGTGAGCATGGGATTCACATCCATGAAGATCCCGATCTGGTGGAAGTCCTGGCTGCGCTCGATCTGGGCCAGTTGATCCCGGAGGAGTTGTATGAAGCCCTGGCTGAGATTCTCGCTTTCATCTACCGGTTGAATCGGCTTGCGAAACCTCAGATGGCCCGCTGAGACAGACTTGTTTTTCCCCGAAGATTCCATCATCTGTTTGCTTGAGGTGAAAATAAAATGGTGTGCTGCATTTTTCGTCTGCTGCTGATTATCTGGGTCCTGATGGCCGGTCCTGGCTCTGGCGCGCAGGCCACGGAAATGACATTCAGGATCATCGACAAAGATACCGGAGAGCCAGTGCCGTCACGGTGCCTGATCCAGGATCAGGACCAGTCCACATACAAGCCGGATGCGAAGAATGCACTGCTGACCGAGGGAAGCCGGTACTTTCATTGTGAAGGGATATTCAAAATCGACCTTCCGAGCCATCGGAAGATGACCTTATCGGTCGATCGCGGGCTTGCCTGGGTTCCAGCAGAACAGGTATTTGAAGTCACTGGTGAAGGCCGCCTCGCCACCCTTCAGCTGAGCCGCTATATCAACCTGTTTTATAACCGCTGGTATTCCGGAGATATGGATCTGCAGACACCATCCAAGAATCTCCCCATGATGGCCGGGGCGGCGGATTTGAATGTTGCCTGCCGGGCAGTTCCAGCGACAGCCACGCAAACCCCGGAGCTGAAGGCCGAATTCGGGGTGCTGCATTCCCCGGGAATGAGGGCCACCAGTGGCCGGGACTGGGCGTTTGGTGAAGCCAATGTGATTGCGCCGCTTTACCAGATGGACCTTCCTGAAACAGCATTTGAGGCAGGAGTTCTGCCGGCGATTCGACGCGGGAAGGATCTCGCAGGATTTATCGATGTGGTGGATCCGGAAGGCGAGGATGTCCCGGCGGCTGTGGCACTGGGCTGGGTGGATACGATGCGGGTTGTCGGGCCGCAGAAATCGAATGCGGAAATCTGGGATGAGACACGAGTGGAGTCCCGCTTCAAGGCCTGGTACCGTTACCTGAACTGCGGGTTCAAGCTTCCGCTCTCCGCTGCAAGCCTGGCCGCTGAAAAAGGGGAACTGCCACAGGACCGTTCGGGCTTCGCCCGTGTGTATACCCGCCTGCAGGGGAGTTTCTCATTTGGCAACTTCGCTGAGGGGTTGAAAAAGGGGAGGTCCTGGGCGACGAATGGCCCTCTCCTGTCACTCGGGATCAACAAGAAGGATCCCGGTGAGACTTTCGATATCGCTGCCGGGGAATCCATCAGCATCTCGGTCGGGGCCAGATCTCCACGGCCTCTGAGCCGTATCGAGGTGATCTTCAATGGCGAGGTGGTTTCCAGCCTGCCGATTTCAACAACTGCTGATTTTACTGTAAAAGATTTTTCATTCCCGGTTCCTGAGAGTGGATGGTTTGCCGCCAGGGCATTCGAGAAGCGGGAAGGTTCCGCTTCGACTGTCCGGTATGCCCACTCAAGCCCGTCTTATGTTCAGGTCGGCGGAGTGCGGAAGGTGGACCATGGGGCTGTGGAGTATCTGCTTGCACAAGCCGGGAAGCGGCTGGAAGCCCTCAGGCAGCATCCCGAAGCAGCCAGTGACCGAATCCAGCAGATGATCGGGTGGACCGAATCGGCCCGCCAGGTTTATGAAAGCCTGTTGAAATAATTCATTTTTTTATCTGACTGAGATAATCAAGAAAACGTTGCACTGTAAACAGGGAAGTGTCTGGAAGTGCGGGATCAAACACCATGTACCTCAGGTTTTCTTTCACCTGCGCTTTCTCGGAGTACCACATCTGGCTCATGAGAAACAGATCGAGTGCATCCACCGTATGGCTGCCATCCAGATCATAGAGAATCACCACTTCTCTGATGACCGAGGGGAGATCCTCCAGATTTTCCACCGCAATCTGTTTTGATTGGAGTGTCCAGAGCTCGACCGGAGTCACTTTGACCCTCCAGTGTTCACCTCCCTGTGTGAAGCGTGTGTATAAACCAGAAAGCGCGGCCTCACCGGGATAGAAAGGCCTCAGGTTGCCGCTGATTTCCGGGCGTCTCTGCCAAAGGATTCCCTCTGGAGATTCATACCACTCAAACAGGTAGACCATCTCATCGCCATCTGCATCTGTGCTGAGGGTATCAAACCAGACCGCCAGGCCATCCGCAGGGGAGGGAAACTCGGGCAGGATGCGGATGACCGGCAGAGAGGGTGGCGTATTCAGGATGGCAACCTGATCGGAAGATTCCCGGCTGAGTTGTTCTCCATCAGATGCCTTAACCCGGCACTCGATGACCTCATCCCTGTGAGTCCATTCGTTACCGAGAACCGGGCCGGTAACAGATTCAATGGACTTGCCATCGATAAGCCATTGGTATTGGTAAGTGACCGCCAGTTGCTCGGGGTCGATACTCCCGGTGGCATGGCAGAGAATATCATCCGAAGTGAGTGGCTGCTGAGGCTCCAGGCGTACTGTCGGCGGGCTGGGCGGCAGGTTAAACGGACCTCCAGGAATATAACCAAGGAAAACCGGCCCGTTTGCGGAAACCGTGGCAAACACGCCGATATGTTCTCCAGACTCTGAATCAAATTCATGGATCCTTCCTGTTTCAAAATCAGCCACAAGAAGATGCCGGTCCGGGGTTGACAAAAGACCTGTCGGGGACGAGAGGATGCCCTTTCCCAGGGTCCTTTTGACCTGGCCGCTGGAGCTATCCACCACCACCACACAGGAATGAGCCCTTGATGACACAAACAGATCGCCATTTCCCTCGGCCCGTTCGATATCGAATGGAGAAGCAATCTGATCGTCATCCAGAAGCACCCGCACAAACTGGCCGCTGGTTCCATCAAACTCCAGCAACTGGGTGCCGCCATACCCCCCTGAGGTCACCACCAGATTTCCATTCGGCAGCACAGCCAGGCCATCTGGATTTGCCAGATGAGGATCCCGGATGAATGTCCCTTTCATCTCACCGGTGTGGGCATCGACTCGAAAAATGGAGTGGTCAGAATTATGCGCCAGGAAAAGGTCGCCACTCACACCTCGGATGGCATCCTTCAGGAAGCCTGCCGGACCCTCATAGGAGCAGAAGAGGCCTTGTGGTTCGCGTGTATCCGGATCAAAAGCGAATAGTCCCTTGTCGGTTGCAACCAGAAGGCCCCATGAAGGAATCCAGACATAGGCACTTGGATTCTGAAAATCCCCAAACTGCCGGATCAAATTTCCCTCACGGTCATATTCTTCAATCCGGTTGTTGCTTCCACTGCGCACCAGCACATGCCCGCCCGGGTGGACCGGCCCGGGTGGGCCATGAGGAGTGGGTGTCGAGGTGGGTGTCAGTGTGGGAGCAGAGACAGGAGTCGGAGTCGGATCCCCGCTGTCTTCATCGCAGGCCAGGGTGGTGAGGCCTGCCCGGACTGGAAGAACCATGGGACCTTCATACCAATAATCACGGCCATTGATTGAGCCAGTCCGGGCCTCGAAAACCCATGGGAATGGGCGAAGCGGGTGGAGGGATTTAGTGGAGGTCCAGTACTCGGCATGGATCGCGTCGATCACATCGACAAAGGCTGTCTGGCCTCCTCCCAGGCGGGCCACCAGGCTGTGGATCTCATTCCGGTTCGGCAGACGCCAGTCACTTGAGCCTGCATATACAAGATCCTCACATCTGCTGATGGCCTCTTCAAAGGAACACCCACCAGAAATTCCGGCATCCTCGGGAGAACGAACCCATTCCAGATGAGTGACCGCATCAAAAACCGTGCTTCCATCTGCGGAGATCTTGAAACGATCAGCGAGTGAAGCCGGGGGCGCATCTGAACGGACAGGCAAGACATGGAATGATGAATAATTGCTGAACAGGTTGAGGCCCCCCGCACTGTCAATGGCCCAGGCGGTTTGTTCGTCCCCGCTGGCCTGGGTGCCTGTCCAGTAAGTTTCCATTTCAGTTTCCAGCAGGGGAGAGAAAATGGAGTGGACATAAATCGGGTAGCTGACATCGATCAGGCAGGACAGCTCCTCCACAGAAGGAAGCCGCCAGTCCTCATAACCGGCAAAGACCAGATTCTCGCAGGCGGTTCGGGCCGCATCGAATGGAAGTGTCTGGTTAATTCCGGCTTGAGCGGGATCAACCAGCCAGGTCCGGCCGGAATTCAGGTCGGTGAGTGTGCCATCGCCATTCATTCGGAGTGATTGGGCCAGGCCACGCTGGTAACTGGCATCATCTCCGGGATTGTAGATTGTAGTCTGGCCAGTCCGAAGCATCCCGATAAAGCCTTCCGGGGCAACTGAAGGAGTCGTGACAGGGACATAATCCAGACGGAATTCCAGGCCAGCGGGAGGCGAGTCCAGATTCTCCGATCCTCCAACCGCCCAGACCCGCGAGAGTGGACAACACCCCAGGGTGTAGCCTTCCAGGCTGGCAAGAGAGACGAGGGGTTCGAGAAGGCCGAGGGCGAGAGCAAAGCGGATCTTCGAGCGGCAGTGAATTATACCCGGCCCTTGAAGGGTCCATTCCTGGATGGCCCGGGTATCGGATTGGACACGCTCGAGGAACTGCTGAGAAACAGCTGCGAGCAGTTCAATACAATGACTGGCTGGGGGGAGTTCCTCACCCGAGATCACAAAATCGGAAAGAACCTGATACGGTTCAAATTGGCTCAGCTGGCACGAAGCAAAGGGAGTTTCCTCAGCCAGGACCAGCACATGGAGGTCTGAAAGGAAATCCCAATCACCCAGACAGGTGATTTTCAGATCGGCTTCCTGGACAAATGAATCCTCGCCAATCCCGGCAGCTGTGCCTGGGAAAAAGAGGAGCACAAAAAAACACCCAATAAGGAACCACCCGGTTGGAAAGGAGCCCATTTGTTTCATGGGACCAAACCTTCTTTTTTCAGGATGGCTCTCTGTTCTGGAGAGAGCGGAGTTGGGCGGAAAGATATTCTGGCAATCCGAAATTATATCTCTATTCTCAAGGATACATCGAACAGGCTGCGGGTCAATCCAAAAAAAGGGTGGCTTTGAGGGCCACCCTTTTCGGATCGGGTATCTGGCTGGTCTGTTTTACTGGCCCGCAGGTGATGAATTCGTGGCTGGAGGAACCACAGCCGGCGCGGGTGCTGTCCCGGTTGCATCAACTGGGGGAGCCGGTGGGGGCACAGCAGCCTCAGAAGTCCCCGTGGCGGGAACCGGCGGGGGCGCCGGGACTTCTGTCGGAGGACTTTGCGGAGGCGGCGCAGCCGATTCGCCGGTTGCAGGAGCCGGCTGGGCAGCTTTCAGAGCCGCTGAAACCCGCTCCTTTTCAGAGGAAGCGACCAGGCTGAGGACATCCTTGCGGACCGCATCGTAGAGCTTCCTGTCAACCAGGAAACGGTCCGGGGCATCCTGCCATGCGGCATACACTTTTCCATCCTCCTCCTTGCCGAACAGGATGATTTCACTCTTGTCCTTGCCGGCGGCCTTGAGAATCAGGCGGGGGTTGTCGAGGCCCAGGTCGGCATCGCTGCCTTTGCCATCGGCGAATCCGAGGATTTTATTGTCATTGAAAGCACGGAGAATCGCCTCGATGGCATCCCGTTCACCCGTGGCATCCTGCGGAGCCACCACACGCCATTTGCCATCCTTTTTAACCGCCGAGTAAAGCAGCTGATGCTCGGCTGTCGCTGAGAGCAGATCGGTGTTCCATGTTTCCAGGGACAGGGCCTTCTTCGGGCGCAGCTCATCAGGATGTTTTGGCTGGTCGGTGAAGAACTCTTTGGCCAGAACAAACAGCGAATCGGTTCCTTCACGCTTGCCGACATAGCCTTTTTCTTTCAGATCGAATGCACCGATATAGAAGGTCTGGGCATTCTGTCCGGTGAAAACTTTATAACGGGTCGCCGAGGCGAGTTGGTCGGGAGCCAGCCCCAGCTTGGAGATCTCTTCCGGGCTGACATTGTCGATGATATTCGAGGCATCATTGCCCAGCTTGTCCACCATCTTGCGCAGCTGAGCGGAATCAAGGCGCGCCTTGAAGGGTTCGACCAGGTTCCAGTTTTCCCCTTCACCCTTTTCAGCCACGATATTCAGGTCTTTTTTGCTGACCTCGACCCGTGTGATCTTCTTGTCATCGAAGCGCACATCCAGGACCTTGCGATTGCGCAGATCCCGCAGTTCCTTCGATGCGCTGGAAACAATCGCCTGAGGAATCATGAAGGCCTTGCCATCTTTTTCTGAACTGAGGGCATAGACCTTGTCTTTTCCACCCGGCGGGTTATGGCCGAAGTCAAAAGTGACCTCTCTGGAGCCGGTGCGGATTGTGGCGGCGATCTCCAGTCCAGCCGGTTTCAGCCCCCAGTTCTGGAGATCGGCATCGGACAGAGTTTTTCCTTCATCAGGGAAAGTCCGGTCGATCTGTGCCGAGGTCAGATTGTCGGCGATGCTGTTCCAGGCATATTTATCACCCGGCCAGGCGACCGGTTCGGTGATCTTCCACTCTTCACCATCCCGTTCGGCCTTGACAGTCTGCCCTTTCCGGGTGACCGCCAGCTTCATGACATCCTTGGATTCAGCCACAAGGAAGTCTTTGGTTTCCGCCTCTTTTTTCTTTTCTTCTGCGACTTTTTCCTTGTCTTTGATGAAGAAAAAGATCAGCAGCCCTGCAATGACAGCCAGTAGGATTGTCTTTTTCGGGTTCATACGTACCTCAGCCTCCTGTAAAGCCCGACCAGGATCCCGACACCCGGAATCAGAATGAAGGGAATCAGGACAACGAGAAGATTTCTGACCAGCGCTTTCTGGTCGGCGGTGAGAATCACACTGGTGTTGTCGGCTTCCCTCTCACGGATGGTGATGAGGTCAACCTGTCCGGTCAGCCAGTTGAAGATATTCAGGGCGAAGTCGAGCTGGCCACGGCTGATGGATCCGCCGCGCTTGCCGCTCATGCCTCCATTGGTGAGAAAATCGGAGTCTCCAGCGATAATCACCTTGCCATGCCGGTTGGGGTTCTGGATATCCGGTTTTCCATCCGGAACTTTGGCCAGATCCAGATCGGCAGCCACAACAAGCGCCACCGGGCCGGCTTTATCACGGCTGGAATCAAAGATGTTCTCCGCAGTGGCGGTTTCAGAACTGAGAGATTTCGGATCGGCTTCAGCCCAGGAATAAGGCAGGCCGGTTCCCTGCAGGTTCCCGCCTTTGGATTCAGCCAGGATCGTCAAAGTAATGCCTTCCGGAGGTGACGGGATGCGATTGATGGTGCGTGCTTCGATTAAGGTCACTGAAGAATTGCCGAGATCCTTGGTGATCTCGTGGCTTGGGTCGAACTTGTCGATGCCGACAGTCTGGCTGGGGCGCGCAGTCATATTCCCGCGCAGCAGATCCTCGAGGGAGGTTGCCCCGACCGCCATTTCGATGACCACATTATCTCCGACTTCCACACCGAAATCCTTGAGTGCGGCGGCGGTAAGGGGGCACATTCCCGGATCCAGCGCCACCAGCAGCGACCCGCCACTGAGGACAAAACGCTTCAATGATGCGATTTCGGTCTCGGTGAGATCCTCTTCCGGCCCGATCAACGCAACAATATCGGCATCGGGCGGTATTTCCGCAGCGGCTCCGAGGCGAAGCGGGTTGGCATTTATATTTTCTTCAGAGAGGAAATTTTTGAGGTGAGCCAGCCCGGTCGGGCCTTCGCTCTCCAGCTTGCGCTCATTGTGGCCCACCAGGAAATAGGCGGTGACCGCTTCGCGGTGGGTCACCTTTTTAATGGCATTGCTGATGTCTTCCTGCTTGAGGCCTTTGGCTTTTTCGCGGAAGGGCTGGCCATTGACATCCACTTCGGTGATCAGGGTTGGCTCCATCGGCGAATTGAGCAGGGCCTGGTATTTGAGCGCGGTTTCATAGTTTTCAGAGGCATCCAGGAGCTGGTAGGTGACCTTCTCATTGCGCCGGGCATATTCATCGAGGAGGGTTTTGACCGCCTCGAATTCACCGGAACTGCGGTTGAGAGTCGGGTAGAAAAGCAGGATGTTCACTTTGGTCTGGAGGTTGTCGAGGATGCTGGCAGTCTGGTTATCGAGGGCATACTTGCCGGTCACTGACAGATCCCAGGTCTTGTCCCGATTCTGGGCGATCAGGTAAACCACCACCAGAATGGCCACCATGAAAACACTCATCAGGATGGCATTCAGGCCATACATGGTGGAGCGTTTGGCCATCTCACGCAGGTTGGTGAGAATATAGACACCGACCACCGCCACACCAGCGATAAGAATGTAGGTTGGATAAGGCAGGTTTCCGGTGTTGAGCAGAGAGAAAACCACGCCACAGACAATCAGCGCTATTCCGAGTATCAGCATTTTGGATTTCATTGGTTCAGGCCCTCCAGCGATGGGACTCAAGCGATCGCATGGTGATAAACAGGGAGCCCACCATGACACACAGGTAGAAAACAATATCCGAAAGGTGCACCAGCCCTTTGTAGAGGTCGGAGCTGCGGTTGGTCAGAGACACCGCTTCGGCAACCTTTTTCCACTGCTCGGGGATGTTGTCACCCTGGGCAGCCCAGCCCACCACCCACATGAACAGCAGCAGGGTGAAGGTCAGCGCAGCCGAGACGATCTGGTTCTCGGTCAATGCCGAGAAAATGAACCCGATGGCGATGCAGGCCGCTCCAAACAGGTAAAAACCGAGGATCGCCGAGGATGCCGGCTTCCAGGCCACCACACCACCCTCTTTCGAGAAGAAGTCCGGGATCATCAGGTAAAAAACCACCAGGAGGGCCATCAGGGTGAAGACCACCATGCTGGCCATGTATTTGGCCAGGACCACCTGGAGATCCGAGAGCGGGTAGGTGTACAGCAGCTCGATGGTCCCCTGCCGCTTTTCTTCCGAAATCGCCCGCATGGTCAGCAGCGGCACCAGGAAGATCAGCACAATCGACAGGGTCCCGAAATAGCCGGGAATAATCAGATCGGTGAAATTCGGAACCGGGAAATTCTGATTCATCATCATCGGGTTCTGCTGCATCTGCATCTGTATCATGGGATACTGCTCGCAGTATTCGGAGAACTGGAACAGAAACCCGATGGCATAGAACCAGGCACTGAGGAATGAGAAAATCACCAGAACCACATAGGCAATCGGTGATGTGAAATACTGTTTGACTTCTCTTTTGAAGATAGCGAGAAAGGCTTTCACTGGCGTGGCACCTCCACATGGGATGATTCCGAAATCACCATACCCTCAGCCGAATCGCTTTCACGGGCATTTTCAGCGCTGATGCTGCGGATGAAGACATCCTCCAGGGTGATTTCTCGTGAACGCAGGTCGATCAGCTCGGCGCCGCTGTCGGTGATGGCCCTGGCCACCTTGCCACGCAGATCGGGTTCGGTGGGGAGACCCACCCGCAGCACCTGTCCCTGATCGGAGCGCCCATTGCTCTTTTCCGTGTCACGGGCCACATTGCGCACTCCGGGGATCGCTCGAACTATGTTTTCAACACGATCCACATCACCGCGCACTGTCGCCAGGATTTCGGTATTGGTGGCATTCTGCTGAGTCAGGTTGGCCAGAGTGTCTGCAGCAATGATCCTGCCCTGGTGGATGATCACCACACGGTTGCAGGTCATGCTGACTTCCGGGAGGATGTGTGTGGACAGGATCACTGTCCGCCTGCCGGAAAGATCTTTGACCAGGGAACGGATTTCCTTGATCTGCTTGGGGTCAAGCCCGACTGTCGGCTCATCCAGGATCAGCACCTCCGGGTCATTGACCAGCGCCTGGGCCAGGCCGACACGCTGGCGGTAGCCTTTGGAGAGCTTCTTGATCAGCCGGTGGCGCATCGTTTCGAGGCCACAATCCGACACCACCTTGTTGACCGCCTGTTTGCGGTCCCTCCCGGAGATTCCCTTGATCTGGGCGGCAAAATCCAGGTAGGAATCCACCGACATGTCGGTGTAAAGCGGAACATTCTCCGGCAGGTAGCCGATTCGCTTGCGCACTTCATCGAGTTGATTGAAGACATCGAATCCGGCCACACGCGCTGTTCCCGATGTTGCCGGGAAATATCCGGTCAGAATCCGCATGGTGGTTGTTTTACCGGCCCCGTTCGGCCCGAGAAATCCAAGGATTTCTCCCTTTTCCACATGGAAACTGACATCCCGGATTGCGGCTACCGAACCATAAAATTTGCACAGATTCTCAACTTCTATCATCCGCAACCTCCTTTCCCCATCTGTAATGGGAATTCTTAATCAGTATTTCTTTTCATGGCTCCACAAACACCTCTCTGCTGCGGGGTCATCCCTTCAGCTGGCTGCCCGGCTGTGTGAGAGAAATTGAGGCTTCACTGTCAGGTGGGAGATTTACAGTGTCATTGTGACCATCGACCTCGTAGAACCATGTGCTGTAACATTTTCATGAGCAAGAAGCCCTGCAAATCAGGCTGGTATTCGCATAGTTAACACAATTTCAACGATCCAGTCTCTGCCTCTGTAACGCCCCGTGGAGAGATCGTGAACCTTTGCGGATATATAAACTTTCACTTTTCTTGTCAAGACAACCTCTCTTTTCTCCTTGAAGCTGACCAATTCAGTCAGCAATCAGGAATGGGATAATTTTCTTCTGGTAGGAGGGCAGTGCTTCGAGGTGCAGATCTGTGGTTTTCACCCAACGGAAATCATTGCCGCAGAGAAAATCTGCCGAGACTTCGGTTCTCAAAAAAAGGGTTGAGATCTGGCGGAAAGTGACCCCATGTTTCAATCGGTGAAATTCCCGCCAATCAGCTACGCTGATTCCTGGAAACTCTGAGTGTAACCCGGCGGTGGCCGGCTGATCCTTTGCGGCCGATTCAATCCATCTCCAAGGGAACTGCCACATGCCAGGGTACAGATTTTCGTGGTTTGAGCTGGAGAGCAACCAGGAGCCCTGTTTTTCAATCAGGAACACCAGCTCTTCCAGGCGGACTTTCCGGCTGGAGCGGGTTTTCACCGGAAAAGAAGCCGAATTTCCCTGCTGAAAGGCCTGGCAATACGCCCGGATCGGGCAGGCAGGACAGGAAGGGTTTTGAGGAAGACAGAGAGTCGCCCCCAGCTCCATCAAGGCCTGGTTGAAGGTCCCCGCTCCGGATTCAGGAACCAGGTGCTCTGCAATTTTCCAGATCACCGCCTTGCCATGAGCTGTGGAGAGATCTTCCTGGCAACAGAAGACTCGCGCCAGGACTCTTTCCACATTCCCATCCACCACGGCGCTGGGGATATCGAAAGCGATGCTCAGAATCGCTCCGGCGGTGTATTCACCGATCCCCGGCAGCGACAGCAGCTGCTTCCTGTCCCGCGGGAACCTTCCCTGGTGGCTGTTTGCCACCTCTCTGGCCAGAGCCAGCAGGTAATGCGCACGGCGATAATACCCAAGCCCTGACCAGTGCCTGAGAACCTCCTCTTCCGAAGACTCTGCCAGGGATTCGAGAGTCGGAAAGGCAGCCATGAAGCACTCGAAAAAAGGGATGACCTTGGACACCTGGGTCTGCTGAAGCATCAACTCCGAGACCACAATCGCATAAGGATCTCTGGTGCGGCGCCAGGGGAGATCTCTCTGAGCAGTTTCAAACCAGCCCCTCA
This sequence comes from Candidatus Hinthialibacteria bacterium OLB16, assembly GCA_001567115.1. Lineage (GTDB taxonomy): Bacteria > Hinthialibacterota > Hinthialibacteria > OLB16 > OLB16 > OLB16. The sequence continues at coordinate 61,303 of LMZT01000111.1, forward strand.
GCGCAGCCTGGAAACCCCGGCAAAAGCCAGCTGTGATGTCCGGCAGGCTGTTTTCGAAGGGAGTCCCGGATGCGGAGTTCTGATCGGGCCGGGGGCTTGTTTTTTTCCGCAGCAAGGACTGTTTGCCCTTCAAGGCAAATCTCCGCCGGATGAGACCCGAAGCAGAGGCTGTTTGCCATCACCGGTGTGCGGGATGGAGTCCACAAGGGTGTAATCCACCTGCATGCTCCCTTCCAGGGACTTTAAAATCCTGCGGCACATTTCTTCACCGAGGGAGTGGGTGAAGCTGCTTCCGGGCACGATCAGAAGATGCAGGCGGTCCTTTCCGGTCACAACAATCTGGAATTGGCGGATCTCCTGGCCGTAATCCTCGAAAAGGAGTGTGAAGTAGTGCACTGAAAGATGCTTTCCATGAGGCGTGATGACCTGGTCGGCAAGCCGCCCGGCCACTCTTTTCCAGCAGTGCAGGCCAAGGCCTCCCGGCGCTGCTGCATCCATGCAGGGTTCCACCAGGTCACCGGTATCATAGCGGATGAAGGGCATCGCATGGTTCGAGAAACAGGTCAGCACAAGCCTTTTCAGGCCTTTGGAATCGGGAGGGTGGGTGTCGAGATACTCGGCATAAAAATCCTCCATCGAGTAGCACATCCGATCCTCGGCACACGAAAAAGCCACCCGGCCGAATTCACGGCTGCCATAGGCATTGATGACCGGGACCTGGAAGGCCTTTTTGAGGATCTGCCTGTGCTCTTCGGTCAGGGTTTCACCGGAAACCACGACCGCACGCAGATGCGGGAAACTCCACCCCTCCTCCAGCACGAGATGGGCGAGATAGACCGCACTGCTGGTATAGGCTTCAAGAGCAGCCAGGTGCTCTTTTTTCATCCATGAAAGGCATTCCCATGCCTTTTCAGGAGAGAGATCGAAAGCCAGCACTTCCCTGCGCCCCAGAATTTTCTGGATAAAGAAACTCCTGGTGCTTTCACTTCCCGCTGTGGGAACTCTGCCTGCACCCCACAGTTTCAGGTAGGGGTTTCCGGGCTGAATTCCCCAGTGGGACATCTCACGAAAGTAGCGTGCGATTTTCGCCCCATTGAAGGCCCGGTCGACTACAAACTGAAAAGGCTCCCCGGTCGACCCGCTGGTGCTGTAGGGCAGGCGCTCTCGCGGAGGCACCGCCTGTGAGAGAAACTTTTCAAGCGGGAAGGAGCGTATGATCTGTTTGTTCAGAAGCGGCAGCTGCTCCAGCTGTTCCGCAGAGCCAAACCGTTCAGGCGCGAGATGGTGATCACCCAGCCACTCCCGGTAAAATGGCACAGTATCGAAGGCATGCCTGAGAATCGCCTGGAGCCTGCCTCTCTGCATCTTTTCGAGTGTGCTGCGGGGGAAAAACTGGCTTTTCAGGAGGGCGCGATACCTCCGGTAAAAGGCTGTCCTCGAGTGGAGAGAAGCCAGGGGCAGAAAAAGACGCTGAATCATGGAAGGGGGCAGATTCATCATTCGGAAAGGTCCCCTGCGCCGTGAGTGGCCATAGCAGCAAGTGGCTCGTTAATCGTCAATAAACCAGCTTTTCACCCGGATTGAGGACATGCGCTTCCCCTCCCTGTTCCTGAATTCTGCCGGTAAACCGGGTGGGATCCTGGGTGATGGGAGGAAATGTGTTGTAGTGGATCGGGACCGCCTTGAGGGGCTGGATCATGCGCCAGGCTTCGAGAGCATCTTCAATTCCCATGGTGAAATGATCCCCAATCGGAATCAGGGCGACATCGATCGGCCCATACAGCCTCCCGAACAGGCCGAGGTCCGAGAAAAGGGCTGTATCCCCGAGGTGGTATAGTTTCTTCCCCTCGATCTCGAGAAGAACCCCGGTGGGCATCCCGGCATAGGTAAAACCATCGCTGGTCTGAATCGAGCTGCTGTGCCAGGCGGGCAGAAGTTTGACCCATCCCCAGCCGAAATCATGCCTGCCGCCGACATTCATCCCAATGACTTCAGCTCCCTGCATCTGGCAGCACCCGGCAAGTTCATAGGTGGCGATGATTGGAGCCTGGTCCCTTCGGGACAAAGCCACTGCATCCCCGAGGTGGTCTCCATGGCCATGGGTCAGGAAGATCGCAGAGAGGGGTGGGACTTTCTCGAAGGTGAGTGAAGCGCGAGGGTTGCCCTGGATGAATGGATCGATGATAGCCGCTTTTCCGCCGCTTTCGATCAGGCAGCAGGAATGTCCGCAGAAGGTCAGTGTCGGCATGGAGGAGCTCCCTTTCTGGAATGTTGCCATCCACAGGGGATGATGACCGGCTTGAAGTGATTCTAATGCAGTCTGCCGGTTTGTGCATCCCACAGGAAGGTTAGAATGCCCTTTGATTTCTGCCTGATATTTCGGTCTGGCGGACTGGAAAACAGCTGCTTTTCAAGCAGGACCAGGGTTGATTTATGAGATAATTCCTCATAAGTTGACG
>LMZT01000112.1 GCA_001567115.1 Candidatus Hinthialibacteria bacterium OLB16
GCCAGATATTTCTCCAGGGGTTCCATGTAGAGATCCAGCACGATGTCGTTTTCAGGATCGAGGTAATCGACAGTCACATCGATGACACACTCAGCCCCAAATGCCGCACGGCTGATGACCGCCAACATCCCCAGAATGAGGATCCCCCAGGAGAGTGGCAGTCGTCTGCAGGTCAGGTCTTTTTCTCATCACAGGCTCGCCTCTCTCAGGGTTCGGTAATGACCAGAACGGGTCGTTCATTTTCTATCAGAACTTTTCCGCCGATGGCGACCACAGGTGGATTGTCCTGATCATCCAGAATCGCAGCGATTCGGTATAATCCATTGGGCACTTTGCGCGCATCCCAGGTGAAGATATCAGTTCCCTGCCCGGTTGCATCGACATTCTCATTATCATCAGCGATCAGCTGATTCAGATAAGGCTCCGGCGGCAGCGGGAAATTATCGATGTCATCACCCGCACTCAGAGAACCACGCACTCCGATCATGGTGGTGAACTGGAAGCGCGGATCATCCGGGGTCACCGGCAGAAGCTCTCCGAGGATCGGATCCTCCACCACAGGGAAGTAAACCAGAGTGATCAGCGCATTCGGGCTGTCCTCATCGATATCCAGCCAGCGTGTGAAGACAGTCCCCGGATCAAGCTCGATATCGGGCCCGACTGTCTGGGAAAACGAAGGCTGGACAAACTGGAGGCTGGGGGCATCGCTGCCGCTCTCCAGGCTGGTGAACACCCCGGAGGTTATTGATCGGTAGGATTCATACAGGTTGAAGGGGGTCTCCAGGTTTACCAGGCTGTAACCTTTAACCTCAGGAATCCGCACTGCTCCCGGCGACATGGGTTCTTCTGCAACAGGCAGGAGCGAGGATGAAGCCCTGATGTTGATCAATGGAGTATAGCCGTATGGCTGGCGCTCGGGGAAAACCGGACCCAGCCCGGTCGTGGCTCCCGGCATGAAGCCAAATGGCACCCCGAAGACTGTCAGGTTGTGAGAGGAGGATTGTTCGTTGGTATTCCCGAACAGTGTCCCGATTCTCACCTGGAAAGAATCGGCCTGGCTGATTGTCCGGCTGGTGCGGAAGACCACAAAGTAATCGTTGCCGATGTTCAATCCAATGTCATTGACCGGAATCGTTTCGAAAGGACGCGGATCGATCGGATCCCCCTTCCCGGGAGGAAGGCCAGGCGCCACCGGATCATGGTCCAGCGCGAAGGTCACATACGGCGAAGATCCTGAGGGGAATATGAACTCTTCCTCCCCTGAAAGGAACACCGGAAGATCCGGAACCTTCACTGCCGGATTGAGTGGATCATCGAATTTCCCATTGTTGTCGCTGTTAGGCATGTCACGGAAAACCGCCAGCCCTGACAGACTTGTGTACCGCAATGGATCAAAGTTGTAGTCGTTGTTCGGGCTTTCATCCGTCAGGCCATCGTTGTCATTATCGATCCCATCCGGCAGGGGGTAAGTTCGGGGATCTCCATCATTGTCTTCCCGTGGGTCAAGGGGAATCCGCTTGATAATCTCCCGTGAGAGAGGGAGCAGATCGCTCGGAGAAAAGCCTGTGCCGACACTCTCGAGCGATACCCCGAGCGTGGCCCATCCGGTTGGCGTATTGTTGAATGTCTGGTTCGCGTCATGCAGGTTGATCCCGACAGCCGGAATCGAATTGCTCCCCGGAATAACCACGAGCTGCTGGGCGGAGACCGAAGCGCCGGATAATCCCGAATCCTCCAGGAATACCGGGACATTGGCCACGTATGGATGGGTGATCAGGTCAGTCCCAGTGACTGTGGTTCCATTCACAAGCTTGATATCCCGGCTGCGGATGAACGCCCGGAAGGAATCTCGCGCCGCGATCGAATCACTCGTCCGGATGACAATAAAGAAATCATACCCCCGGTTTGGATCGAACTCCGAAAGGCTTCTTCGCGGAATTTCGGCGTAATCAGTATCTGGCACCGATAGCGGGGACTGCGGCTTCAAGATCACATAATATCCGCCAGCTTTGACTACCGGATCGTTCTTGTCCTGATTCCAATCCAAGGATCCGAGTGTGAGAGGCACCGGATCATCCTGCAGGTCAAATTCTCCCTGGATGCCTTGTGTCTTGTCATCCACATACAGATAGACACCCGAGTCAGCAAACTGGTAGGTGGAGGTCGCTCCTCCCGGCAGGACTGCAGACCGGATTGTATTCGAAAGTGGGCGCAGATCCTGGCGGGGATCGAACACTCCGAGGGCAGTCTGACTGACCGGCTCGAAGTTCACACGAATCGAATCGATCCGTGTGTTCCGCTCGGTGATGTTGATCTCAGCATCGCTCATATTGATTCCGATGATGGGCACCGGCTCAGAACGCGCTTCGAGGAACGGACGGCCGCGGTAGCCGCCATCCACTTCAAGCGGGCTGCGGAAGCCCATGGTATCGGCCATTTCGATATGCGCGATCTGCCGTTTGGTAATCTGGTATGAGGTCGACCGCGCCGGTGATTTCAGCTCGGCAGTCGAACTCTGAAGTTGAGCGGCGGCAGGGAACCTGGGCCGGGGATCATCTTCGGTCATCGGGTCCAACATGCTGAAACTGATCGGAAGATTGAACTTCGGCGGGGACCAGTAATATTCATAATCCTTTGGATCCACACCGCTGGGTATCTCATAGCTGCGGGAATCGAAAGCGAACTTGAGGTTGGATCCCATCAAGGTCATCTGGAAATCAGTTCCAGCCGGCATGTTGGGCGGGACACGGCAGCTCAGGAACAGGTCGTAAACTCCATCCTGCCAGACGGGGATATCCGGCCCCATGGCACCGACAAACAACGTTCCCGGGATTTCCCGCTCACCGAACTCATACTTGAGAAGGTAACGGTCCGGGTCGTCGGTCAGGTAAACAGTCGGAACCGGCAGGCGTACCGAAGAGGAAGCATCGAGCGGGGCATTGGCGGCAAAGGGTGTTGCCGGGCGGTCCGCGCTGATGGTTGGAATAAACACACCCTGCTGTCCCAGCAAGGGGGGATCGAAGATCGAGTTGTCATTGGAATCCTCATACAGCCAGCTGCTGCTGACATACCCATAAGGCAATCGTCCATTCCCGATCAGCCCGAAGACTACATCGCGGACATCCTCATTCCAGCCCTCATCGATTCCCTCATCGATGAAACCATCGCCATTGTTGTCGATTCCATCGGCAATCACATAGCCGAATGCAACACCAGGCTCTCCGTCATCCGGAACCCCATTCCCATTGGTGTCGAAAAAGTCGGTGCTGTCGCGGTCGTTGTCGATGCCATCCCTCATGGCCAGAGGCAGTGTGAGCGGGTTTCCATCTTCGCCCTCGGAATCGAGATCGTCATCGATCGGGAAAGCGGATGGCGGCGAATAGGGATCGCCGGGCGCCAGCGGGCTGGCCGAGGATGGCCCCTGGTACTCATCACGGTTGGGGGTATTCTGGTCTTCACGGCCGTTTTCATAGATGCCGTTGTTGTTGTAATCGATGAAGACATGGTCTCCATCCGGAATCGAATCATTCGGGTTCGGGTCGGGGTCATACGCATTGGCACGGCGGCCGCCGCCATCACGATCCACAAAGTAGTTGCTGATTTCCTCATCGATCGACAAGAAAACAGGCACAAAGTTCACATCTTCATCGACATATCCATCACCATCGTTGTCGAGGTTGTCATCCGCCTCCTCATCGATGGCCTCATCGGTCAGCCCATCACCGTCATTGTCGATTCCATCGGCGATGACGAAAACCATGCCATTGGAAAGAGTGACAGTTCCTGCCTCGCCCGCATCCGGCAAACCATTGGCATTTGCATCGGCAAAATCATCGCTGTCTCCATCTTCATCGAGGCCGCGGGACTGCAGAGCGCCGATGCGGATCAGGCTGGCCATATAAGCCGCACGTGCGGGATTCTCTTTATCGAGAACAGAAAAATCGATCCTCAGCTGGGGCTGCAAAGCATCCGTCAGCCCTTTGCCGCCACGTTCCGGGTCATATCCGGGGGTCACCACATCTCGGTAGTACTTGGCGGACTTCGTGAAGCGTTCACTGGGATTTTTTTCATCCATGAGGTGGATCACAGCAAAGGCGGGATCCCACCCTCTGTTGAATGAGCCGGTATAGATGCCTGAAATCTTCCTGAACTCGGGTGTCTTTTCGAGACCCGGCTGTTTGAAACCATTGAGGCCCGGGATCAGTTCCCCGGGGCTGCGTCCCTTTTCGAAAAGAGTGTTGATCGTATCCAGCAGGGTCAATTCATCGAGAGTGAGAGTTGCTCCAGCAATGGTGCCGGAGCGGCGGTTCACCGGAGGCACCTCGACAGCCGGGTAAAGTTCAATGGCCTTTTTTGCGGTCACCTGAACCGGCCCATCGGGTGTCAGGAGGACTTTGACCGGAGTCGAACTGCTTCTCTGGTAGCCGCCTTTGGGAGCCAGCTCACGCAGCTCTGCAAAGAAATCGAAATCATCATTCCTTCCCGGGAGCTGAGTGTCTTCGGGCGTGTCCTCGATCCCAAGCTCATCAGTCAGGCCATCCATATCATTGTCAATGCCATCTTTGGGGAGCTCGCGGCGGCCACCCAACCCCTGAACTTCGAGGGTCAATCCGCCCAGGCGCCAGTCATAACCTCCCGCCCAGCCACCTGCCAGATCGAGTCCGAAAACAGGGTAATCACCCCCTGAACTCATCACCTGTGGCGAGGGGTATGGTCCAGTGGGAATTCCCGAGTCCGGGTGGTAACGCCCGGGGGCGATGATGTAATCCGAAGCATTGGTGACACTCCGGTCTGCGATCGAAACCGGCGGATATCCGGGTGGAAACTGCGACCAGATACGATTGTCGTTGGGTTGAGCCGAAGAAGGAAACTCTGACCAGACCCGGTTGTCACGCGGACGGTCATCTCCGCTGTTCGGAACCACAATTTCCTTCCCCCCAGCCTGGCCGGAGCTGTAATTGTTCAGCTTCCGGTTGGGGACCTGGTCGGCGGAAATGTCCACACACACCAGACGGGAATGTGTCCCAAGAATGTAAGGCTGGAACCTTGGATAGTTATTCGGCTCATAATAATCCGCCGCAATCCGGTTCACGACTGTCGGTTCTCCGCCTTCCTCCTCGGGGGGAATTTCCTCCTCATCGCATTCAGGACCACTCACAATTCGGAGAATGATTCCGCCGAGATCATAGAACAGATAGGCATCGCCCTCGGAGGCAAACTCCAATCCTGGTGGAGGCCACATTCCGACTGCTGGCAATTTCTGTCCCCTGAAATAGAAGTCTGGACGGATCAAAGTGTTGTTTTCAATCGCCATGCTGGTCGATACCAGAATGTAAAAGACCCCCAAGCCTTCGTTAACACTGACAACATTGTCGGACTTTGGATCATTTCCTTCCGGCACCGGGTTGATATCCAGTTTCATGAAAACTGTTCGATAATCATCCACATCGGCCAACGGCGGATTTTCGGGCAAGGGTCTCCCCCCTGGGTTATCAGGAGAGGAAGGAGTGACACGCCGTGCATAAAATGGAGTAATTGGTTCCCCTAAAGGGCTGACACCATTCAGATTGATAGTCACCGTGAAATCCCTGTCCTCCGGCGAAAGAGGATGGTTTGGATCATTCAGCAGGCTGGCCATCGGAACATAAGCAATAATCGGATCTTCATCCGGGCTGTATTCGACAAAACCATCGATGACGGGACCTGAACCAACCCGCTCGATCATGCTGTCCGGATCACCACCGGTAATTTCGATGGGCAGCCCGCTGGGACCACGTGGTGAGGCCGGGCTGTCGGAGTCAATGTCCCTTTCACGGGCAATGGCGATTACTGCGATATCCTTCGCACGGGTATTTCGGAAAATGGTGGTGAAAGAGACCAGCTCGGTCCCGAAATCGTTGTTTCCATCAGCCAGAGACGCCGCGGTGATTTCCAGGCGAAGGACCGGAGTAAGGACCGATCCTGGCAATGTCCCCTGAGCGAAGGCGCTGTTGGGCAGGGCATTGGGTTGCTGAGTGGTATTATATCCGCTGGTACGGAATGAGGTGGTGATGCACTCCCCTGATGGAATCTGGAAGATCATCAACAGGATCAGCGGAATGAAACAGCTGACAAACGGCACGCGCCGGGTACTCCGCGAATGCTTCTTCATGACAGATAGAATGATAGAATTCACAGGCAATTCACACTCCCTGGGCGCAGACTGAGATGCACATATCATAGAAGGATCCCCGCGGTGGTCCCTTGTGCCCCATTCCTCCGCAGAGAATAGCGGCCCTTCTTTGCATTAGTTTCCCGGAAAAGTATCAACGCTGGATAGAAAGTGTCAAGATGAAGTGCGATTTTGACTGCTCTCTCCACAGTGTTGAACAACTTTTCACACCCCCCGATTTTTCACCAGGAACAATGATTTCCGCTAAATCAATCGAATCGGCGGCCCGGCTCGCTGGAAGTGAAAAGTCGGCACATTCCACCCTTCTCCTTGAGAAGTCAGAGGATCCAGTGCCTGACCTCATGAATGACCAGATACAGGAACGAGAGAGTGAAAACAAGAATCGCAGACCTCTGAAGCCAGGACGAAATCTTCCCTTCCCAGGCCGAGAGCAGGATTGCCATTGGATAAGCAAGCGAGGCGATCAGAATCGCCGCTCCCATCCGTCCATACCAGGTCATGGAAACTCCCGGGTAGGCTCTCGCTCCGAAACCCCAGGCCCTTTCCACCGGAAAATACCTCAGGCAGCCATCCACCGGCCAGAAAGCATACACCAGCACAAAGAGGATCAACCCCAAGGGCACTGACAAGGTGAAAGATTTCATCGGAAGAGGTCCAGGATCAGGACTCCTGTCCCCACCAGGCTGGCTGTTACAGTCAGGAAAGCAAAGGCGCACAGCGACCATTTCGCCATGCGGCCATAGGCCAGATGGGGAACCTGCTGGGAGTTTCTCAACAAAAACAGCGCCAGAAGAAGCGCCAGCCCAAAGGCCCCACTGTGTTCTTTGATCTCAAACAGGCCGGTGATCCAGGGGTAATGCTGGTCGACATAGGCCGCACGATGGTTCACACGAAAATCCGGGTAAAGCATCCCGCCGGTCACGACCAGAATCACCCAGCTCCACAGGATCCCACGCAGAGGCAGCCCCGCCTTGAGCCATCCTCCGCCAGATTTCAGCCAGCGCATTCCCCGCACCAGGGCACGCATCAACCCGAGAGCCGCCAGGCCATGCAGCATCACCAGGGGCCAGTGCCAGTACCATTCCTGAAAAACAACCATGGGCATCAGGGGCAAAATCCTTACCGGAGCTCCCGCCAGACCGCATCCTCAACTGGGCGTCCGGGTGGCGATGAGATCGAGCGGGTCGCCTGAAATATCTTCCAGGCGGCTGCCAGCAGGAACGCTCCGCCGGTAAAACAGAAAAAGGAAACCAGCATGGCGATAACCATAGGAAATAACAGGATGAACAGCCCGACAAGGAACAAGGCAACTCCACCGATCAGCAACTTCAGTGCAATCAGCTTCGAAAATCCCTGGCTGGCGGTGAATGATGCAAAAAACAAAGGGCTATTCCTTTTCTTTGAGTATCTGAGTGTATGCCTCTCCACTCAGCAGTTTACTCAAATCACCTTCATCGGCCAGTGTCATGCGAAACAGCCAGCCATTTTCATAGGGAAATTGATTCACCCAGTCCGGATGGTCGTTGAGTTCGCTGTTGACTTCAACCACCGTCCCGGCAACCGGCGCATAAATGTCCGCAGCGACCTTGGTGGATTCCACCACACAGCAGGCCTCCCCCGCAGCCAGCTCGCGGCCCACCTCGGGGAGTTCGACAAAGACGATATCGGTCAGCTCCTGCTGGGCAAAGTCAGTAATACCCACCACCACCTGGCCATTCTCTTTGCGAATCCATTCATGAGATTCGGTATAAAAAAGATTTTCCGGAAGATTCATTGTCCCACCTCGCGCAGATTTTTATCACCTGATACAAAGGCGCTATTCTTCCCGCCTTCGTGGGAACGTCAAGAGATCCCCGTTGAGGAAGAAAAGGCTCGTTGCGGAGAGGCATCACGCAGCAGCGCCAGAAGCGGCCGCGGTGTCAGGTCGGGAACCCAGAGAATGTCCTGCCCCTCGCAAGTCAAACGATAACTTCCACGCCGGTCACTTTCGATCCAGGTTTCCCGCCCCGGCGGTGGCGGCCCAAGCCGCGCACGCAAATCACTCAGGCGCTGGGAAACATTCTCGGAATGGATCCCAAGGTGGTTCTTATGAACCCATCCCCCCGAGGCCCCCTCGGATCCTTCCCCGCACCAGCCTCAATAGCAGCTCCGCGGTGCGCAGACCGACCCGCACAGGCTGTGTCCAGGTTTTCAGACGGTAAAATCCATCCTCTTCAACCAGATTTGCCTGCAGCAATGGTTCAGCGGCTCTCTCCATCCCGGGGTTTTTATGCTGAACGGAAGAGCCGGCGGAGGAGATCTTTTCAAGGAACTGCTGCAGACAGAAAAGCCTCTGTTCGGAAAGCATCCCATCCAGGTACTTCGCATTCACTTCGAGAAGATCCATGGGGGCCGCAAGCATCCCACCCAGGCGGATCTTGTGGTCA
>LMZT01000113.1 GCA_001567115.1 Candidatus Hinthialibacteria bacterium OLB16
GAGAGTGATGAATAAGAGGGACGAGGACGATGAATAAAGTGTGGGGGTGGCGACGGAGGGAGTGGGGAAGACACAACGCCACGGCCCACTGGCAGAGAGGGTGGGAAGCGCCTGGTGTAGGGGCGACATTCATGGCGCCCGAAAAATTACTTGGCACCCCTCATCCCCGGCCCTTCTCCCACAGGGAGAAGAAAGAAGCCTGATCGTCATTCCCTTTCTCCCTTTGTCATTCCCACGAAAGTGGGAATCCAGAAAATTGTTCGGAGGTCATGGATCCCCGCTTTCGCGAGGATGACGAATAAGGGGAGCGGGGATGATGAGGCAGGCGGACTGATCTCCCTCTCGCACAGAACTCAGGTTTCATCTTCTCCTATGGCAAGCCGGATACCGCCTTGGTAGGATTTCGCTGTGCCAGATTTTCCATTTCAGAAAAAGACCCCACTTCAGCTGCTCCCCTTCCTGGCTGGGCTCTACCTCTTGTTCCTTTTTCTTCTGCTCGGCAACCAGTCTCTGCCATTTCCCTTGAACGATTCAGATTTTCGGGCAGTTAACAATGCCTGGGGCATACCGGGGGAAAGGGTGCCGGATTCCTGGGTCGCGGAAGAGCTGGATGGCTGGCTGGTGCATTTCTTTCCTCAAAAACTGTATGTCCCGATGCAGCTTTCAAGGCGTTTCAGCATGGCACTGGCCGGGCTGGGGCTGGTGGTCTGGGCCTGGCGGGCCTTGGGTGCAGTCCCCGGGTTGTGGATGGCTCTGCTGGCGCTCGGATTTATGCCACTCAGGCTGTGTGGGATTTCGTATGCTTCACAGGCTTTCGGTCTGGCTTTCTATATATGGGGGTGCTGCCTGATTTTCCCGGTTCCCTGGAGCAAGACAGGGGGTGTGGAGAATGCTGCCGGCGGATTTCTGCTGGGAGCATCTTCGCTGGCAGCTCCCTGGGGGTGGTTGTATACCCTGGCGATCCTGTTACGCATCTCTTATTCCAGGCCTTTCCGATCCCGGTTGCAGAGGGGGTTCTGGTGGGGGTTGGTGTGTGGCCTGCTTCCGGGGCTGATCTGGCTGGCAGATGGAGGGAGAGGGGGCCGGATCGATCTGGGGATTCACCTTGAAACCCTGGTTCCAGGGAAAATATTGACAGCTTTTTATCTGATTCGGGATGGATGGGGTCTGCCTGTTTTCCTGCTGGCGCTTCTGGGGATTCGGGTGGCGGGTTCCTTGAAAGGATCTCCGCTGAGCTGGTGGGCCGACCTGGTCTGGCCCTTGCCGGTTTCTTTCTTGCTGGGTTATGGGGATTCGATCTCCCTGGCTCAGGCAGGCCCGGGGATCCTGTTTCTGTCGCTGGCAGGGATCCAGCGTGCCGGTAAAATTTTTGTCAATCGCACTGAACAGGTTGTTTTGCCAACCTTTCTGGTCCTGTTGCTGGCTTATCACATGTTTTTCGCGGGTCTCAGGGAAGTGCGTGACTGGCAGGCTTATGCACGAGAAAACCAGGGGCTGGCCGATCTGGTCCGTGAGAATGTTCCACCCGGGGCTTCGCTGGCGTTGTTCTCAAAATCCAGCCTGGTGGCACTGATCGACCCATATCGACCGGAGAGCTACCTGGTGGGAATGGTGCCCACACAGGAATTTAACCGTGGAATCGAGGATCTCGTACGGTATCTGTCACAAAGAATCGAGAGGCGAGGAAGCCTGTGGATGGCCCCCAAACAATTCAGGGAGGTGTTTGCCCCGGATGGGGAAGCCATTCTGGCCAGGCTGTGCAGACAGTTCGATTGTAAGTCGGTCATCGGACAGGACCAGGCGGAACTACTGGAAATGAATCTGCCCAATTCGCGGTAAGTTTGCCACACACCCCTTTGGATGACCGGAAGATTGAGGCTAATAAACCGCATTCCTGGCTTTTTGGAATAAACCAGGCTTGGATGGAGATCATGGGCACTTTCAGTAACTCATTGATTATGCAGAGGATATGTGGATGATAGAGGATGATTTTGGCTACTGGCACAGGACCTGCTCTAATAAAGAGCAACAAGAATTCCCCTAGTACCCGTTTCAGAGTGCGGGGCCTGATTGACCCTGAGCAAGTGAGTCAGGCGCCGCACTCCTCCTCAAAACCTCGGTGAGCGAAAGTCAAAAGCTTTCGCTCTCTTTATTTTTGCCCCCTCCAGTTTGCCTGATCACTATTCCATCAGCAAATAAATTTTCGCCAGCAGGTAAAAACGCAGGTTTCGCCAGTAGTTGTTTCGATCATGGCGGGAGAAGGTCTGAACCGTTTTTTTGAAGGCATTCCGGCTCTCCTCCGGAAGCCCTTTTTCGCGATACAGAAGCCCCAGCTGATAAGAGGGCTCACAGATAGACGAATTGCGTGCCATAGCCCGTTCGTACCAATCCATGGCAGCGGTTATATCGCCCAGAGCTCGATAGCACTGCGCGATCAGCAGGTGAGTCTGGCCATAGCCTTCCTCGGAACGGATCTGCAGGGCGGTTTCGAATTGGTCCGCGGCTTCATGGTATTTTTTGAGGTGCAGCAGGGCGAGGCCATACTGCGAACGGCAGTGGGCGTGTTCCGGAAACAGATGGACCGCTTCTGCCAGCTCTTTTTCAGCATTTTTCCATCTGCGTGATGCGAGGTACATTTCACCCAGTGCGAAACGTGCTTCAAATCCATGCGGATTGATCTTCCCCGCAGCAATGCGTTGGCTGAAATATCTCCGATGGTTCAAAAAGCGAAAGAAGTGGAAAACAGGAATGCTGAGGTAAACCAGCAGAATCAGAATCGCTCCACTCGCCACCAGCTCGCCTAACCATTGAAACAGAGCCTGCATGTTGAAATCGCTTATTGCCAGTCAATCCGCAGAACAGCCCCATCGAATCCACCGGGCACAATGCACAGCAGGGTATCCGATTCTGAATCCAGTGTCTGGCGAACCTCGAGAGGAGTGGACTGCGGGTGGGCCTGGGCGGAGACTTTGAATGGTTTCATGCCATGGCAGGCCAGGCGCAGGGTGGATGGTGTATTGTCGGGTGAACGCAGCTCGACAATTGTCCGGGTTTGGCTTTCTGTGGCCTGTCGAACCCTTGGACCGGCAAAGAGGATTCTCGATCCTTCCCGACCGGCCAGTTTCTTTTCGCAATCAAGGAACAATCCGACCGACTTCGGAGCCACAGAGGGATCTGTTAAAACCGGGAGATCCGGATGGAGCAGGTCGAGATACCTCCCTTTGAAGGAGTGTTCCCGGGCACAGCTGCGGACCGCAAGGAAGTTCCCGCGCCGGGTCTGATAAAGGTCGGGCATTTCCAGATCACCTTCACGGCCTGAAACCAGTGCCACCAGATCGAGCGCAAAAAGCCCCATCTCTTTCGAGTCGGCGAAGGAGGTTGCGGGCAGGCCGCAATAAAGCAGCTCTCCTTTTTCGATGCCGACCCGGCTGATGATGGAGAGGTTGTTGTTCCCTGTGAGGCTGTCATCGTCCGGAGTAAAAAGGGTTTGTGCCCCCTTGAGTGAATAAGCGGCAGCCGTTTCGCTTTCCTTGAATGGAATGGTTTTTTTTCTGTCAGGAGATACGACTCCTTTGACTGTCTCCAGAACCTGTCTGGCATCACCACGCGACCAGATCCCCAGCTGTTCCCAGAGGTCTTCCAGGGGGGAGTTGAATTTTTCCCGCGACCACCACTCATCGACCTGATCATAGGCATCCTGGCTGCCGACATATATCAGTTTGCCACCGGCCCGAATCCAGCGGGCAAGGCTTTGATGGATTTTCGGGGAGAGTGGTTTCTGCGCTTCATAGGACAGAATGAGGACATCGAACCCATTGAGAAAGTCGATATCGGAATGCCTTTCGAGTGGAACCATTTCGACCGGTATTCCCCTTCGAAGAAAGGGAACAGTCAGGCCATGCAGGGATTCCATGTGTGATCCCTCAGGTCCTCCGCGCTGCCAGCCGAGGGTATCGGCGACAAAGAAACCGATCCGTGGCCCATGGGAGGGGGAGGGTGAGGAGGGTTCCGGCGGGAGATCCCCCAGGTCCTGAAGGATCGCGAAGGCGATCATTAAAGCCCGCCGGTAGTCCTCAGGGCCGGGGGTTCCGGTGGCCATCTGATATCCGGGAAGGAAGACCCGGTCCGGCCATGGCATGACTTCGAAATCTTTCATCCAGGGGAACTGGAGCATGGCGACCAGGCACTGGTTGTACCAGCGGCGGTATTCATCCCAGGTGTACTGAGGGTCATCTTCGACCGGATCGGCCAGGAGATAGCAGGGGATGGATGTTCCTTTGACCAGGTGAGCGAAATAGGAGTACATCATGTAAGCTGATTCGAAGAAATCGTCATAACGGGACATCGGGGAGCCTTCAGCCGAAGACATGCCCCAGGCGATCGGGCCAGTCCAGACCTGGCCGACAAAACCATCCAGCCCTTTCCCCGCCAGCTCGAGGGACCTGCCGGAGGCATAGGTCATGCGGCCTGTGGCATGAGACATCAGGGGGTGGATGGGCAGCAGCATCGTGGTCCTTTTCCCCTGCCCGGCAGCACAGGCATGTGTGTATTCAGCCGCCACTTTCACCAGCTCGAAATACAGGTCACAGAGAAGCTTGCTGGACTTTGTAGTAGCTGTCGACAGAAGAATGGGGTGGCTGCCAGGGGGATCCATATCTCTCCTGCCAGATCTTTTTGAAGGCTTCTCCATATCCGCCGAAAACATGCGCAAGCGGTTCTTCAGGCAGAATGGCGACAGCATCGGCCTCAACTCCCTGGCGGATCTGTTCGAAAACGAAACGGGTCCAGCCGGGTGTGGGGATCATGTAGGGGCGCACACCGCCACATTCGACGACATTTCCATCTCGATCGAGTTCGGTTTCATCCAAGTGCGGCTGGTTGTCAAATTTTCCAGTGGTATAGAGGCGGTCGGCGTCGGAACCGATGAAGAACATGCGTCCAGCCGGGTATCCTTTATCACGCCAGGAGGCGATCGCTTTGCCGACTTCGGGATCGCCATGCCGGTGAACCACGAGGAAATCGACATCGAGAGCGATGCGTGCATCGAAAGGCACATTGGTCTGAAAGAAGGTATTTCCCAGAGGCTGGCACAGGGGATCTCCGGTGATGCACAGATTGAGGATCAGAGCAGAAAAAACTGAACAGGGTCGATTTCATAGCAGGGAATCCCTTCGATGGAAATTGGTAAGGGTTACTATGACGCTGGTCTGTGGTTTGGGGTAGGGGAGAAATACAGGAAGAAAAACTACCCGGCAGATTTCTGTTGACTCAGAGCCTTCTCGATCCGCTCGATGATATCCTTGTTTTTTGTGCGCTGTGCGGCCTCCAGGATGGTGGTTCCGAAACGGGTCTTGATGGAGGGGTCGGCTTTGTGTGCCAGGAGCAGGTCGATGATATCTATCCACCCTTTTCGGATGGCAATCAGCAATGGAGTTCCTGTATCGAATGTTGAGAGATTGGGATCAGCCCCGGCTTCGAGCAGGATCTCCACCACCCTCAGGTATCCCTGCCCGGCCGCTGTATAAAGCGGTGTTTCCTTATATCGGTCCTGGGCGTTGGCATCGGCACCCCATTCGATCAGCAAGGCCACCTTGCTGGCATCCCCGATTCGTGCGGCATGATGCAGCGGGGTTCGTTGCAGCTTATCGGGGTTGTCGATCCTGGCTTGGTGTTCGAGGAGCTGGCGGACCATGTCGATTGAACCGTAATCGATCGCCTTGTGGAGAGGGTATTCACCCGAAGCGTCCAGCCCGTTGACCACACTTGGGGAGCGTTCCATCAACCGTGCTGCACCCTCCAGGTCATCGTCAATGATGAAGTCAGCAAGTTCGGGTGTGGTGGCAATGGCAATTAGCATGACCGGAATAAGCGCCAGCAGGATCCAGTTGAAGAGGTAGAGTTTCCGCATCGTGGTGGGCAGCTTTCAGGGTTGCCGGATCGGTCCCTGGATGATTCCTGCATCAGCCATTGTACAGCCTCTCAACCCCCGGGAGGGAATGGGTTGACACTTTCTCCATGGAGTGGACCCAGCCTGGATAGTGGCCAGAAGCGCACAAAGGCTTTTCCGATAACGCGATCCACAGGGACAGGCCCCCAGTAACGGCTGTCGTAGCTGTTCTGGGAGTTATCGCCGAAAACCATGATATGCCCTTCGGGGACCAGGGTCTCCTGGTAGGTCTCTCCATTTCCCAGGTGGGAAGAATAACGGTTGCGAGCCATGAAGGGTGGATCGGAAATCTGCTTTCCATTCACCAGCAGATGCCCATCGGTTATGGCGACATGATCGCCAGCAACACCCACAACGCGTTTTATCCAGATTGGTTTGTCGGGATCATAGTTGGGGATTGTTTCAGGGACACGAAAGACAACGATATCCCCGATTTTCGGTTCATCAAATAGATATGCCAGACGGAAAACAAAGACCCGGTCATATACCTTGAGGGTGTCGAGCATGGAGGGGCTGGGGATGTAGAAGGCTGTCACGACTGTGCAGCGCAGGAGAATCACCAGGGCGATGGTCAGAGTAAATGACCAGCCTGGCTGTAGGCTCCCAGGCGGGACATGACATGGTGAACCACCCGGTTTCCGAAATCTGTTTTTTCCAGATATCGGGCGATGAAACTGAAAAACATGCCACTTAACGTGCGCCGGGCTGGCTTCTGCGGGGTTTCTTCCACTGTGATCAACTCCGAATGATGAATAGTGTCCTTTTGAATCGATTCCCTGAAAAGGAGTTGTGCTGTACGTTCCCCGGACCGAAGAGGGATATGCATTTCCTTTCTGGATCAACCGAACCATTATAGAGAGAACGACTGAGCTGTCACGAGGTTGAAAGAAATCTGTAATCCCTGAAACCAGATGATAAAAGAGAGAATAAACAAAAAAGCGGAAGATTTCTCTTCCGCTTTTTCAGAGATTCAATGGTGCGGGGGTGTCTGGACGTTATCAAACAGATTTCAAGTTGATTTGAAGCGAAGTTGGACTGTCTGACACCAGGGCAAGTTGTCGCCCAGACCCCCCCCTCGGTCAAAGTTGTCTTTCACATTCATAATATAGCATAAGCAAACAAACTCGGAAAGGTGTCCATTTACCTGGCCATCCCACCCCCTAATCTGCATGATGGCCAGATAAATCCTTTCCGAGCAATAAAAAGCATGTCACATTAAAATTTTCGGGTCAAGAACTTTTTTAAAAAACCGGTTAACTCAGGATTTATCCTTGATATTTCAAGGATTTTGAGAGGAATTGAATTCATCGAGCCAGGCCATCTGGATCGCTTCCAGCTTGGCTTCATTGGATTTGTGAATGTCATCCGACCAGTCTTCAAGTTCGTTGATCCAGTCCCGCAGGTCCGTGAATCGAACTGTCAGTGGATTTATTTCGGGGTGAGCTTCATAGAGAGCCAGAGCGATGTCTTCGATATCGGTCCATTTCAAGGTCATGCTGGCAAGTGTCCTTTCTCAGGGAGTCAAAGTGGCTGAAGCCGAAAGAATCGCAGGCTGATCAACTGCAGGACGACTGGATTTCAAAAAACTGGATTCAGGGGCAGGATCCGATCCGATTTTGCCACTATCGATAATGTTTTCCATCGGGTCGATGGCCGTGAATTCACCATTTTTTTGACTGAACTGAAAGATCAAAGCGATATTGGTTTTATCGTTGCCGGCAAGCAGATCCGGATCATCCCAATTGATTCCTCCCTCATCCAGCTTGCCCCCGGAGCCAGCGGTGAAATGGTGGACGCCTGAGGCCGGGCGGAATCTCTGGTAAACATGATTGTGCCCACACACCACCACATCGACTTCCCCCTCGATCAGGATGGGTTCAATGATCCTTTTGAGCTGCTGGTCCGGCACCGGGTATTTTTTTGTTTTGCCATAAACAGGGTAGTGCATAGCCACAATTTTCCAGGTGGCTGTAGATCCATCCAATTCATTTCCGAACCAGTTGATCTGCTCGGGTTCATCTACGAAGGTGTTGCTGTCAAGAAAAAAGACCTGAACAAGATTATCGCCAAAGATCCGTGTGTAATAACGTTTTCCTTCCATATTCAGGAGCGGATGGTTCATCTGAAAGCTGGAAAAACCGCCCGCAACATCATGGTTTCCCAAGGTGGCAAAAAAACGGACACCATTGCGGATCAGGGCATCATAGGGCTGGGTGAAGCTTTCTGTAAAGAATTTGGGATCCCCCGTGAAAGAAAGGTTATCGCCGAGAAGGATGATGCCATCGAGTGGACGTTCTTCATCGATATGATAAAGGGCGGAGCGAGTTGAACCTGGCCGCTGTCGCCAGTCCGTGTATCACCCATGGCGACCAGGCGGACCACCTGATCATCCGGTGGAGCCGGGTTAGTGATCAGGAGGGTGAAATTAAAGGGTCCTTTGGCTTCCTTAAAGACCACTTTGTGGTGCTTCAAGAGGTTGGTGGTAAACTCATACTCACGGTCACGCACAAGGAAAATGTGATATTCCGGGCTGGTTCGCAGCTCATGGATTTCTTCCTCGATGGGCTCAGGCAGAACAAAAGCTGGATAAGGGTTATCCCGGGTAGTCACCCACTCCACATTTCCACCGGAATAGAAGCTCAATCCATGCAGACGTGCATTGACCACCACGACTTCATTCCGGCCGGCTGGAAGGTGTCGGCGAACCTCCTCCCATACGGCACGTGTATCGCGGTCGGTAGGGATCACAGCCATGACCAGCTTGGCGGTGACCAGAATCAGCACCCATACAGCTGGGTAGACAAGCTTTTTTGTTGGCAATGGAAAAGAGATCCATTCGGGCTTCCATGCGATCAGGCAGCGCGAGGAGGCGACTGCAATTGGCGCGAAAAGCGGAAGGATGTAGAGAGGGAGCTTCGAAGAGGCCAGGCAGAACACGAGCAGGGGAGGAAAGGTCCAGTCCAGCAGCAGCTCGACCCGCTGATCCGGATGCCGCCAGATCCAGCCACGCCAGTTCCTGATCTGCGGCCAGCGTTGCCTGATCTGAAAACACCATCCAAGAGACCAGGGAAGAGTCCCGAACAGGAGGATGGGAAGATAAACCACCAGTGCATCATGAAGGTCGGGATTGCGCTTATATTTTTCGGTAATCAGCCGCCCAAAAACCTGATTATCCCAGAAGTAGGAAAATGCGCCGGGGATGACTGAGGCAACAGAGTAGTACCAGCTCCCTCCGATAAAAATGAGAAGGACCAACGCAAGGAAAGTGTCAAAGCGTGCCAGGTAAGACCACAAGGACCGGGTCCTCAATAGAAAAAGGAACATCGCACCCATGAAGATAAATGTGGCCGGACCTTTGGAGAGGATAGCCATTCCAAGCGAGAGGCTCAGCAGAAACCGAAAGGGGTCGATGTATACGTCATCTGAGGCCTTTGTGGATTTCCAGAAGAAAAACAGGGAAGCACTCAACCAGAAGGCCAGAGGTGTATCGGGAGTGATGATATTGGCGCCGATGAAGGGGACTGCGCTGGTAGCGTAAATGAATGCAGCTAGCAGCCCGGTTTTGCGGTCCCACATGGATGCCCCCAGCAGGCCAACGAACAATGCGGTTAAAGAGAACCAGAAGGCGTGTGCCAGACGGGCGGCCCATTCATTGATCCCGAACAGATTCATGACAAAAGCGCTTCCCCAGTAAACCATGGGAGGTTTGTCGAGAAACGGGCGCAAATTGAACTGGGGAACAATCCAGTCACCTGTGGTCACCATGGCGGCAGCGCCATTCAGGTAATAACCCTCATCCGGCTCCCAGATGCCACGGGTTCCCTGGAAAGCAAATGCCAGCAGCAGGACGATGAAAATTACGAGTACGAGTGTTTTCTGGAAACTCAAGCTCAGTGGTCCCCCAGATAGATAGAATGTCCCTATCAGAGTATGCAGATGGATTTGAGGTGCGGCAAGGGATAAATACATTTGTTCATCGGCCGGACAGTTCTTTCATCCTTGAAAGAAGTTGTTTATCCTTCCCTGAGAAGTGCAGGTTTCTATTAAGGTCGCTTATGAGGTGTTTCACGAAATGAATCGCTTTGCTTCTATCTTCACCATAATACTTCTGGTTATTGGCTGTTCGGGCCAATCCGAAGCACAGTCCATTCAACAGGTGGTTCAGGGAATGCAGGCCCGTTGGGCGAATATCCGGGATGCCTCGGCCGTCATTGAGATTCAAACCTGGAAGAAGAACGAAGGGGAGAAGGTCAGTGTATTTTACGGCCAGATTTTTTACCGTGCCCCTCTCCTGGTCAGACTGGAATATTCACCCGCTCCGGAATCCTCCACGGGAACACCGAAACTGTATCCGCTTGGCCAGAATAAATTCGTCTACATCCATGATGGGCGAAAGCTCTGGCGCTACAGCCCCTCGCAGAAAACCTGGATCGATCAATATGGAAATGATCCTGTGATCACCATGGTGAACCAGATTGCCGATATCAATAATTTCAATGTCGAAAGGTTCCTTTCGATCTACCAGCTGGCGGATGTCCGCTCCGATAATTCATTGGGGATCGACCTATCTGCTGCGTGCGGAACCGAAAGCCAGAGGGGGGCAGCACCCCCGGCAGCTGATGTGGATTCATCAGCGCACCTATCTGCCGGTCGAGGTGATCATGGCTCGCGCAGAAAATGAAGTCAGCGCTTTCTTCCACAAGATTAAACAGAATGTTTCTCTTCCAACGGAGATTTTCTCGACCAAGTGGACTGATTGAGCCACAACAGTTTTCCGGATCAACCCCAATCCCCCTTTCCTGCCATCCCTGTGCGGATGCGGAAGGGGGTGATTCTTTCATGTCCGAAATGGAATATCTGATTCGAGGAGTTCTTTCATGAAACCAATATTGGTTTATCTGAGTTTGATTGTTGGATTCGGGATGACGATGCCCTCCTGGGGGTTTGAACAGGCGCAGCCGGTCTGGATCGAAGGCCGTGAAGAGGAGCTGAATCTGTTTGCCGGCTTTCGGGCTTCTCTGGCAGCTGGTGAGGGCGACCAGGTTGTCGTGCGTTGCACCGCATCGACCGCATATCGGTTGTTTCTCAATGGGGATTATGTGGGCGCGGGACCCGCACGAGGGCCGCATGGATTTTTCCGTGTCGATGAATGGGATGTTTCTTCGAAAGCCCGGCCAGGTGAAAACATGGTGGCTTTTGAAGTCGCGGGGTACAATGCGAATTCCTACGGCACCCTCGATCAGCCTTCTTTTCTGCAGGCGGAAGTGATTCGAAATGGAAAAGTCAGCGCTTTCACCGGAGGGGAAGGGAATGGGTTCGAGGCTCTGGTCCTCGATCAACGGGTCCAGAAGGTGGAGCGATACAGCTTTCAGCGCGCATTCACCGAGGTTTATCGGCTCTCTCCGGGGTGGGATCTCTGGCGAACCTCCAGGCAGGCCTCAGACAAAATCGAAAAGGTGGAGGTGCTGGAGGCAAGAAAGGGGATTCCACGGCGGGTCCCATATCCCACATTCGAAAAAAGGTCAGCGGTTCGCTGGACAGCAGCAGGGACACTGCAGGAACAGCCTCTCCCCGAGAAGCCCTGGAAACCCTGGGGGCTGACAGCGGTCGGCCCTGAATTCAATGGATTTCCGGAGGCCGAACTGGAATCAGCTTCGATTCTGGAAATACAGAAATTCCCGGACAAAGAACTTGAGCCGCTGGGAACCGCTTATAATCCCGAACCGGTGGAAATCCCAGCCATGCATTTCCGCATCGCTGATTTTGGAACGAATCTGTCCGGATTCCCCGGAGCCGTGATCCGTTGCACCTCTCCCACAGTCCTCTACATGACATTCGATGAGATGCTTTCCGAAGGTGATGTGAATTACAAACGGCTGGGTTGCGCCAATGTGATCACCTGGGACCTCCAGCCGGGAACCTATGCGGTGGAGGCTTTTGAACCCTACACCATGCGGTTTCTCAAGCTCCAGTCGACCCGGTCTGCCTGCGAGGTGCTTTCTGTTTACCTGCGCGAATATGCCAACCCGGATGTCTGGGAGGCGAACTTCGCAAGCCCTGACTCTCGGCTGAATCAGCTTTTTACAGCGGCACGTGAAACATTCCGCCAGAATGCAGTCGATGTATTCATGGATTGCCCGCACCGGGAACGTGCCGGCTGGCTGTGCGACAGCTTTTTTACCTCACGGGTCGCCTTTGATTTAAGTGGTGATACCCGGGTGGAGAAGGCGTTTCTGGAAAATTACCTCCTGCCCGATCATTTTGAGCATCTCCCGGCTGGGATGCTGCCGATGTGTTATCCCTCGGACCACACCAATGGCAACTTCATTCCGAACTGGGCCATGTGGTTTGTGGTGCAGCTGGAGGAATACCAGCAACGCTGCGGGGATCGAGAGCTGGTCGATGCCCTGCGCCCCAGGGTCCTGGCTCTGTTCGATTATTTCAAACCTTTCATCAATTCGGATGGGCTTCTGGAAGGCCTGGAGAAGTGGGTGTTTGTGGAGTGGTCCAAGGCCAATGATTTTGTCCAGGATGTGAACTATCCGAGCAACATGCTGTATGCCGCGGCGCTCTCGGCCGCCTCACGCCTGTATGGCCTGCCAGACCTGGAAAAGCAGGCGGAGAAGATGCGGGCCACCATCCGCACTCAATCATTCGATGGCGAATTCTTTGTCGACAACGCGGTACGCAAGGATGGCACGCTCGAGGCCACACGGAACCGTACAGAGGTCTGCCAGTATTTCGCTTTTTATTTTGGTGTCGCAACCCCGGAGAGCCATGCCAGGCTGTGGGAGACCCTGTGCTCCGCCTTCGGGCCGGGGCGTAAAGAGAGCGGTGCATTTCCGGAGATTTTCCCGGCCAACTCCTTTGTGGGGAATGTAATGCGCCTGGAGCTGCTCTCACAGGCCGGGAAATGCCGCCAGCTGCTCGATGAATCAGTCGGGTATAATCATTACATGGCAGAGAGAACCGGCACGCTGTGGGAAAATATCCATTCCGATGCGAGCTGCAATCATGGCTTTGCATCGCATGTGGCACACACTCTGTTTCGGGATGTGCTCGGCATATACCGGATTGATCCGGTTGCAAAACGGGTAGTCCTGCGATTTACCGATATCGACCTTCCCTGGTGTGAAGGGCGGATTCCCTTTGAGGAAGGCGCTGTGACTGTACGCTGGCGGCAATCGGAAAAGGGGCTGATCTATGATGTGGAAAGGCCGGAGGGTTACCAGCTGGTGGTCGAAAATCCAGGTGGGAAGAAGGTGTGCATGAAAGAGACAGTCTGCGCTGAGTGATGAAACGAACCTCGCCGAAAGAATCAACCCACAGGAGCAAGGCGCCACGCAAAGCGCATGTGATCTCACTGGGATGCCCGAAGAACCTGGTCGACACCGAAAGGTTTGTCGCCATGCTCGAAGAAAAGGGATACCAGCTCACTCAGTCGCCTGAAGAAGCGCAGGTTCTTCTGGTGAACACCTGCAGCTTCATCGATGACGCCAAGCGGGAGTCGATCGATGCTGTGCTGGAAATGGCGGATCTGAAAACAGAGGATCAGAAGCTGGTGATCGCCGGATGCCTGGTGGACCGCTACCGTCGCGAGCTGGAGGTGGAGTTTCCTGAAGTCGATCAGTGGGTGGATCTGAAAACTTTCAGCCAGTTCGCTCCCTCCATTGATCCATCGAACCGTGCGGTCCAGCGGGACGGGTATCTTCCACTCGAGGTCACAGTCGAAAAAACGGTTTCTCCGAAAATTCCATGGGCCGGATTCCGGCGCCACCGGCTGACTCCGGTGCACACCGCATACCTGAAGATTTCAGAAGGCTGCGATCATTCGTGCAGTTTCTGTTCGATCCCCTCATTCAAAGGACCGCAGCGCAGTGTGCCGTTGGAGCTGCTTATCGATGAAGCCCGGGCATTGGTCCATGAGGGTGCGAAAGAGCTGACCCTGATCGGGCAGGACACAGTCGCTTATGGAAAGGATCTCGACAGGGAACGACGGCAGAACCTGCGCCTGCTGCTCGAACGCCTCCACGAACTGGAAGGACTGGCCTGGATCCGGGTGTTGTACACCTATCCCACCCGCCTGGCGGATGAGCTGGAGTGGGTGTATGTGAACCTGCCCAAATGTATTCCATACCTGGATTTGCCATTGCAGCACCTCTCGGATCCGCTGCTGGAGCGAATGCGACGGGGAACCCCCTACAAGGCCATCCGGGCGCATGTGAATCGGTTGCGGGACGCTGTTCCGGAACTGGTGCTGCGCTCGACCTGCATTGTGGGTTTCCCGGGTGAATCTCCCGGAGATTACCGCCTGCTGAAAGAAAGATTTGCGGAGCTCCAGGTCGATCATCTCGGAGTTTTCCGTTATTCCGACGAAGAGAATACACCCGCTGTCAAACTGGATCGAAAAGTAGGCGATCGAACCGCGAAGAAACGTTATGAGGAGATGAGCGCCTGGGCGGCGGAGTATTGCCAGGCCCGTGCGAGAGAAAGGCTGGGGAAAGAGTTTATGGTTCTGGTGGATCACCCAGCCGCCGCTCCACAGGAGCTGTTCGATGGAATCCAGGAATCCTCTGGCTGGTGGGTCGGAAGGTGGTGGGGGCAGGCCCCGGAGATCGATGGGGTGGTCTATATTCGATCGGAGCGCCTGAGGGCCGGGGATTTTGCACAGGTCCGATTTGAGCAGGTGTCTTATCCCGATTATCTTGGAGCCAAAGTTTCCAGCAGGAAACCGAGGGGATCGGAACATTCTTCTCTCCAGAAGAGCCGTCCGAACTGATAGACTGCTGCTCGATGCGAACAGCACCCACCCAAAATAAATCCCAGCTTCATCAACTGCCAGGGATCGGAATCCTCAGCCTGCTTGTCGCAGGGATTTCGAGTGTCTCGCTGGGAGTTTTTATCTTCGAATGGATCAAGACTCCGGAAAACTACCCGTATTATGAACAGGCCGGCAGAGCCTGGCTGGAAGGTGTCGCGGCCTTTCTTCCCGCGGGTGGCCGGGTTCTGGAAAAATGGAACCTGAGCAGCCTCTCCGGGCTGGCTGCCCGATTCCCTTTTATTCTCCTGTGGCTGCTGGCCGGGATTGGGTTTTACTTCGCGGCTTCGATGGCTGCGGCCTGGCAGAACTGCCTGATACTGAGAAGATCCCTTTTTACACTTGGCTGGGTTTTCAGCCCTTTGCTGTTTTATCTTCTCCTCACAGGTTTTCTTGCCCGGACTGATCACTCGGTCCCTGCGATCCTGGCATCGCTGCCTCTTTCTCTCAGCCTGTTTCTCTTTCACCAGAAGTCTCGTGCCTTGCAACGGGAAGCGCTGCCGGGGCATGCCTTGCTGATGTCACGGCACAAAGTATCGGGTCGGATACCCTCCTGGATTGTGGGTGGTATGGCCTTGCTGATGTTCTTTGCCTGGTTCCGGCTGTCAAGTCTGCGGCATCAGAGCTTTCAGAGCCAGGGATATGACCTGGCCCTGATGAGCCATATCTTCAATCGATTGATCCTGGGGGAGGGGCTGACCTCTTCGCTGATAGTGGCGGGCGGGAGTTTTCTGGGGCACCACTTTTCACCCCTGCTTTATCTGCTGGCGCCTCTCTACTATTTCTGCCCGCACCCGGAGGTCCTGCTGGGGGTGCAGGCTGCATCGATCAGCCTGGCAGCATGGCCTCTTTACCGGCTGGGGCAGGAGGTTCTGGGATCCGCCTGGGCAGGTTGTGCGCTGGCCCTGGCGTATCTGTTCCTGCCGGGATTATCAGAGGGAGTT
Organism: Candidatus Hinthialibacteria bacterium OLB16; assembly: GCA_001567115.1. GTDB lineage: Bacteria > Hinthialibacterota > Hinthialibacteria > OLB16 > OLB16 > OLB16. The sequence continues at coordinate 15,710 of LMZT01000113.1, forward strand.
TTTTCCGATTTCCATGCCATCTGCCTCGCCCCACCTCTGTTTTTCTGGCTGGCGCTCGAGGCCTTCAGAGGTGGTATCCGAAGGGGCTGGATTCCATTGGCGGGAGTCCTTCTGGTTCAGGAAAATCTGTTTTTATACACGCTCTCCTTGGGGCTGCTTTTGGGAGTGCGCGGCTGGTGGAGCCATCATCAGGTTCACCAGCGGATGGGCCTGCTGATCGGGTCTGTGTCACTGGCCTATGGGGTTGCCGCCTTCAGCCTTATTCAGCCCTGGCTCCTGCCCGAAGGGGTCAAGGGATATGGCTTTGTTCAACGCTATGTTCATCTTCTTCCCGAAGGGAGCAATACCGAAGGCCTCGGGCTTGGGGAGCTGATCCTGGGACTGATCAGGCATCCGGCCGGGGTTTTCAGCACCCTTTTTGAATCCAACCGGCTGGAGGCATTCGCGAAAATGTGGGGAGGAATCCTGTTCCTGCCACTTTGGAATCCAATGAGCTGGATTCTGCTTCCCCCCTTTCTGGAAAACTCGCTGGCGAAGGATGAGTATCTGTACTCATTCGGCGGGCATTATGCCTTCGGGCCTTGCATGGTGACCGGGGTGATGCTGGTTTTTTCGTTTGCTGTTCTGAAAAAGATGGACTGGACATCCAGGAAGCTGGCACCCATCGCATGGAGCCTTCTGGCCTGCTCGATATTCTGGAGTCTCGAGGTGTCGCAACTGCCCATATCCCGGAAAAGCCCTTGGATCGAGTTCGGTCAGATGCAGGCGCCAGCCGGGACAGACAAGCTCCTGCACACCGCAATTCCCATGGGAAAAAGTGTCTCGGCTCAATCCCATCTGCTGCCGCATCTGACTTATCAGAACAGCCTCTACCTGCTGCCTCCATCACAGCCCGAAGTGCGTTTTGTGGAGGGTGTGGAAATGAAAGAACCCCAACAAGGCTGGCCGGATGTGATGATCATGGATGAAAAGGCCGTGCAGCTTCCTTACTGGTATAATCTCTGGTTCTATGATCCGGATCAGGTGCGAACCTGGGTTCATCAGCTGGAAGAGTCCGGGAAATACCGGCGTATCAACCAGCTGGAAAGCCTGGTGATTCTGGAGAGGGTACAGGCCGGTCCATGATCGAGTTTGTCTGGAAGGGTTCTTTTCGGTCGCGGTTGCTGGCTGGGATTGGCATCCTGCTGATTCTGGTTCAGTGGTGGTGGATTCCGGCTCTGTCGGAGGAGTTCCGCGAGAAATGGCTGTGGTCGCTCTCCGCATCGAGTTATTTTCCCTTCTGGTTCCGATTGCTTTTTCCGCTGCTGCTGGTGTGTGCGCCGATCCAGAGCTGGCTTGGCGCTGTGGTTGGCTGGTTTTCCAGGGATCCCTCGAAGCTGTTTAAGCTGCTATTGATAACCTTGGCTTCCGGAACCCTGTTCTGGCTGCTGAGGGTCACTGTCCTTGAATTGGGTGATTCCCATATGATCATGGACAATTTCATCTCCCTGACCACCTATGCCTCGATCCGGGAACCGCTCGAGTCGGTCACTCATACAGATCTGGCGCGTTTTCTGTATCGTCATTGGGGGATTCATCCGCAGACCAGCTTCCAGCTGCTGTCCTGTTTCTTGGGGGTGATGGTATTCCTGGTGGCCGGGTGGGGGCTGGCTTCCTGGTCAAAAGAGGGAGAGAGCCACCTCTGGGCGCTTCCCCTGGTTTTTCTGATCGGGCCGGTGCACCTCTTTTTCGGTTATATCGAATGGTACACCCAGCTGGTGTCGGGCCTGATTCTGTTTCTGGTTTATGGGACTCGCCGGATCCTCACAGGCAGGGGATTCTGGATAGCCTTTCTGGGGTGGATATTCGCTTCCTGCAGCCATCTGGTGGGTTTCGGTTTTTTTCCGGCTGTTCTGGTTTTGATGTTCGTGACAGCCCCACAGGCCAAAAGAGGGCGCTGGCTGATCTTTGCCCTGACTCTCACTGTGTTGTTTATCGGGATCACCTTTGCCTGGATTGACCGTCACATCAACCTGCGATACAGCACCGCAGCAACCGCAAAGCTGTTTGCCACTCTGATGCCCCTGATGAGCGCAGACAATCCGGACAACCCGCCGGGAGCCTGGCAGTACCCCTGGCTGTCGATGAACCACCTGGTCGATCTGGTCAATGAGTTGATCCTGTGCAGCTACTTCTCGATCATGATCCTGATGGGTGTCCTGCCCGGGCGGCAAATATGGAAAACGATCCGAACTGCTTTTTCAGTCAGCCTGGTCCGTAACCAGCAAGGTTCCGAGCGGAAAACCAGCCAGCTGGTGTTGTTTTTCATTCCCCAGCTGGTGCTGGGGGGGCTTTTCCTCCTGCTCTGGAATCCCTGGCTTGGGTTTCCGACCGACTGGGATCTCTTCTCGTTTTATGCCTGGCCGCTGCTGGCGGTTGCCTTGCTGGTGTATTTCGCCTGGGGAACCCCTGAAACAGCGCGCACTCTGCTCTGGATCGCCGGGATTCCCTCCTTTTCAGTGGTCATGGCCTGGATCCTTTTTTACCACCGCGCCGAGCTGCCATCATCCAGGGAGGTTCAGGCTTATATTGATGGGACCCGTGCGGATTATTTTTCGGAGCAGGCACAGCAGCTATCGCCGAAAAGAAATGGCCGGAGGCATTCTCTTATGCTGAGGACCTGATGCGGGCCGATCGAAAGAGGATTCCGGAAGCCCTGGAAATGTTCAAAGACCGCACCCTTCAGGTCATGGCGGATGAATGGCCGGATCCAGACCAGATCACCCGGATGGCGGTGGACTTCGAGATTGTTTCCGCCTCACCGGTTCCGCGCCTGGGTGTGCTCGATTGCTGGGGAAGGGTTTTTCTCTCCGAGGCAGGCTATCTCAATGCCTGGTCGCTGGAAGGGATCCCAGGAATCCCTGAGCACCATGCAGTCGCCATGGAAATTGTCCCCTGGAAACAGGCTGCGGTCATTCTGCGGGAAGATGGAGCCTTGTTCGAAATCCCGATTCCAAGCTGGGTGGATCCCCATCCTGGAGAGCGCCGTAAAACCTTCATTCTGGATCCCCCCCTGGACCGTTCACCACGCCCGATGGGGAACCTGATCACAGAATATGCACGTGCAGAAAGGCACCCGGGCAGCTGTGCCGTCGATCTTGCAGTGGATCACCAGGGGCAGCATCTCGTGGCTCTTGAATCCTCAGGGAAAATCTTCGCCGATTCCCCTCACGTGGACTATAAGGTGGACAAACCGGTTCCATTTCTCGGGTGCAGCCTGAAGCTTTACTGGGATGGAAGCCAGGCTTATGTCCTCGATGTGTTCGGCGGCCTCAAAGGCTGGCCGGGGGGAACTTTTCATATCGATCTGGGAGGATTTGGCTTTCCCTGGCATGCGGTAGCCGATATGGATTTCGGACGGGGCGGTTCGGATCTTTATATCCTCGATGCCCAGGGTGGAGTTCACAATTTCTCGAACCTGGGAAGGACAGTCATCGATCCGAAGAAGATGAACCACTACTCTCCGCATGGGCTGCTCGAGAAAGAAATCCGTTATCAGCGCAAACCTGTATCAACATTTCACCGCATCAAGATGGTTCCGAATGATATTTCGTTTTACCGGATGACCTGGAATTTCGGAATTTACTACTCCGATCTTGCGCTGGACCGGGTTGAACCTTTCGAATAGAAGCGAGGTGGTTTACCCGGGTGAATCAGAACCCGGCTATCGAGCTCACCCCGCCGGGCCAGGCGAATCGTCTTCGGCCGGGCGGATATCTTCGAGCCGGCGCACACGCCGCAGTTCCGGAAAGAGCACCGACCAGGCCAGCACCACCAGCAGGGTTCCAATCCCTCCGATGACGACAGCGGGGATGACACCGAACCAGTCGGCTGTGACACCGGATTCAAACTCCCCGAGTTCATTCGAAGCCCCGATGAAGACCAGATTGACCGCCGCCACACGCCCCTGCATGGAATGGGGTGTGAGGACCTGGACCAGGGTGTGGCGGACGATGACACTGACCATATCGAAAGCACCCAGAAGAAACAGGCACGCCAGAGAGAGAAGAAAATGGGTCGAGATCCCGAAAATGATGGTCACCAGCCGAAACCCGCCACACACCACAGCATGGTCGGGCCGGCACGGCGCATGGGAGGGAGATGGGCGACCGCCAGGGCTGGTCAGGGAGGCCCCAACCCCTGGTGCGCCTCTCAGCACCCCCAGTCCGGCAGGGCCGATGTGGAGGATATCCCTGGCATAGATCGGCAACAGCGCCACAGCCCCACCCAGCAGAACCGCGAACAGGTCGAGGGAAATGGTTCCCAGAATGGCTTTCTGGCGAAAAATGAAATTCAGGCCGGCGGTGAGGGTTTCCCTTGAAAAGGCAGCAGTTTCCATGCGGCCGGTGCGAAGGTTCAGGGCGAAGATCGCCAGCAGTGCCAGGGAATCCAGCAGGGCATGGCTGAGATAGACCACATGGGCGCCGCCACTCAGGCTGTAGAGTATCCCGCCCAGGCTTGGCCCCAGGATAACCGCCAGCTGCCAGATGGATGAGTTCCAGGCGACTGCATTGCTGAAATGCTCGAGAGGGACCAGCAGAGGCAGAATGGCCTGGCTGGCCGGACCCTGAAAGGCATTGGCGGTCCCCAGGATGAACAGGATCGTGTAAATCGGCCAGAGGTCCTCGATTCCTGACAGTGTCATCACCGCCAGGCTGATCGAGCAGGCAATCTGTGTGAGATGGCACAATAAAACCACCAGGCGCCGGTCAAAACGGTCCGCTACATGCCCGGTGACCATGACGAAACCAGCACCGGGCAGAAACAGGACCAGGCCGATGATCCCCAGTGCGAGCGGATCCGATGTCAGGGCATAGACCTGCCAGCCGACCGCTACGGACAACATCTGGCCAGCGGCAATGGTAAAGAAACGTGCGAGTTGAAAGAACCGAAAGTCGCGGTGGGTGAAGGCGATCCGCGAATTATGGTTTACCGACAAGACTGCAACTCCTCTCGTGGAGTGGCCCAGTGGGTCATCCACCGAAGGTAAAACTGCTCCCAGGTCCCCTCCTGGATCGCATTTCGTGAGGCCTTCATGACATCCTGGTAGAAATGCAGATTATGAATGGTGCACAGAACACTGGCATTGATCTCACGGGCTTTGTCGAGGTGGCGGAGATAGGCCAGGGAAAAATTTCGGCAGGTGTAACAGGTGCAATTCTCATCCACAGGGCGTTCATCGAAACGGTACTGGCTTCTGCGGATATGCAGCCGCCCATTCCAGTTGAACAGAACGCCATTCCTTCCGGCACGGGTCGGGAAGACACAGTCAAACAGGTCGATTCCGAGATTGATGCCGAACAGGATATCCTCCGGGATCCCCACCCCCATCAGGTAGCGGGGCCTGTCGGCGGGGAGGTGTGGCGCAATCGCCTGCATGACCTGCCGCATGGTGGCTTTCTCTTCCCCCACAGAAAAGCCGCCGAGGGCATATCCCGGGAGATCGAAAGCTGCGGTTTTTTCAAGGCTCTGCAGACGGAGGTCTTCGAACATGCCTCCCTGGATGATTCCGAAAAGAGCCTGGTGATCCTGGCGTGGTGTGCGGATGCACCGTTCCAGCCAGCGTACAGTCAGATCCAGCGAACGGGAGACCTCCTGCCAGCTGGCGGTTCCGGGAGGGCACTCATCCAGTGGCATCAGGATATCGCTTCCCAGGCTGGCCTGAACCTGGATCGATTTTTCCGGGCTGAGGAGGTGGGTGGAGCCATCGATATGAGACTGAAAACGGACTCCTTCTTCAGTCATCTTTCGCAGCTTCGCCAGGGAAAAAACCTGAAAACCACCACTGTCGGTGAGAATCGGCCCATCCCAGTGCATGAAACGGTGCAGGCCGCCCAGCCGCTCGATGACCTCTGTGCCAGGCCGCAGGTAGAGGTGATAGGTGTTGGACAGGATGATTTCAGCCCCGAGGGCCTGAAGCTGCTCCGGCAGAACCCCTTTGACAGTTCCCTGGGTGCCGACCGGCATGAAAGCCGGTGTGGAGAATGCGCCATGTGCGGTGGAAGCGATCCCGTGGCGGGCCTGACCTGACTGGGAGAGAAGCGAAAAACGAAAAACACTCATCCGGGCGACATTTCTCTGATTGACCGGGGAGGATGGAGCAGGAGACGGGATTCGAACCCGCGACAACCACGTTGGCAACGTGGAGCTCTACCAGCTGAGCTACTCCTGCCCGGAGACGCGATTACGCCAAAATAATAACCCACCCGACTCGACTGTCAAGGTTTCTGAACAGTCGGCGGGCGGACATGCAGCCCGGCTCGAGGGTCTTCTGATTCGAGTTTTTTCGCCCCGACAGGCTCGAAGCTGAAAGTCACATATTCCGGCTCGATCAGCGGTTCATAGCCGGGGATGGGGAAGGTGGCGGTTTCGAAAAGCCCGACAGCGGTCCTCTCGACCGCTTTGACAGTCCCGACAGTCAGCCCGATAAACAGATCCTCAAAAGGGGTCCGATCGCCAAAGAGTGTCTGAGTGAATGTTTTATAGGGGATTTCCAGCCAGCCGGTGGCGGTATTGGAGAGTCCACGCCTGAGTTTATCCCGGCTGAGATAGACCTGTGATTGCTCGCCGCCCTGGGGTGGAGCCTGAGCGGCAGAAACCCCTTCCCACAGGAGGAATCCCAGGAAAAAAAAGATCGCAGTTGAGCTCTTTCTCATCAAATCCGAATTATCGGCCATGAAAGTGCAGCCTTGAATCCAGAATCGATCAGAATTTGATGACAAGATCCACACGGAAGAAGCTGTAATCGGCACGATTCGCGGGATATTCCATGTAATTGCCTTCGAAGAACCACTCGTAAAGGAGATGGGTGGTCAGATATTTTGTCGGGCTCCAGGCCAGGTTCACCTGAGGGTTCCACCCTCGGAAGCGGCCGCTGTCGCTGAAACCTGGCCGACCTCTGTAAGTGTTTTCATCGGCGTAAAGAGCCTGAACAACTCCAGTCAGGGTCCAGTTTTCTGCGGGCGTGATTTCAGTCTGAACCCCAAGAATGTGCATGTTGGTGAAATAGTAGATGCCATCTTCCGAAGGACCCATATATCCGATCAGCTCGCCCCATTTGGGCCACCGGCCATAAACCTGCTGCCAGGATTCAATGGTTTTTGTATCCGGATCATCCCCGGATAGATAAGCATGAAACAGCTTGGCTTTGGGTTTGTATCTGCCTTCAAAGGTCTGTTCGACTGATTCCTGACTGGCAAACGCACGGACATGCCGCCCATCCCGTGCCCCCCACTGTGTGGCTCCCTCGAGTTCATATCGAGCATTTTCCCAGAGAGCGCCGCAATATCGGACTCCGGCTGTGTTGACAACACTTCCGATGGCGGTGAATTTCTCCCACTGCTCTTTGATCAGCTGGCTTTCTGTTTTGTAAATGTAATACAGATCGATCTGGTGATCTTTGCACCAGGATGCATTTTTGAAATACAGCCCGAAGGCTTCAGAATCCCAGAAGTCGAGTCTCTGATAACTTTCAATTCCTCCAATATCAGGGATATGATCCTGAGAATAAGAATCATTGTCGATGGCGAAGATATCCAGGCTGGAATCTGGAATCCACTCATCGAGATCGAGGGTGGCGCGGGCAGCATCGAAAAAGAAACTCCGTGAGCCATCCCCCGGACTCCCATCCATAAGGATCAACCCGCTCCCGAAGCCTGTCCCCATTATCCCGGTGGCCCCCGGCATGGCGAGCATATCCTGACGGCCGATGCGCCAGGTGACTGGAAGGACTCCATCGGTCTTCAACTCAAGGAAAAAATTGTCGAAGAGGGTGACATCGAAATGATCGTAACGGTCATACGGATTCGGCGACTGGTAATGATCAGGGGATTCAATCAGGCGTGACTCATTTGTCACACGTGTTTTCAGCTTCAAATTATCCATCAGCTTGAAGTCGGCGAAGATCCGGCTTCGGATACGGATCCACTCGCGGATGGGATCCCTTTGTGCGGGATCCGGTCGAGTGCATCCGGAAAACGTTCATCCCGGATGCGCAGATCCCAGCCCCACTCGACAAATTCATTCGGTTTCTTGGTTTTTTTCAGGGAATCCGGCCAATCCGGCTGTTCGGCATAGGAAAAAATTGAGCATAAAAATCAGGAGTAATCCCGCCGCTCGCGGCAGCATCAAGCGCTTCCAGATACCCCTGTCCATCGCCTCACCTCCAGACCAGAGCCAGCAGGACAATTAATAGGAATTATGGATTATGATAGCATTAATATTTCATGTGAATCCCCTTCTTACACCAGTGACGTGACAGCTATGAGTCGATTTGTGAAATTCATTTGTCAAAAACACCATCAAACCCCCTCATTTTCCTGAAAAACTCAAATTCTCACTGTCTTGGGCCGATATTTCGAGTTGGAGAAAGTGGGGAGCATGTTTCTATTCCGGCTTTTGTACAATTCTGTGCGCTTCGGTATACGGCTGATGCTGGTCGGAATCTTTTCCGTGGCGATCGGCCTGGTGGCATACACTTTCTTCTGGCTGCCCGATGTTGCTTTCCTCAAAGAAAAAAATCCGGAGACAACGGCATTTATGGAGCAGGCCCGTGCCCGCTACCGGAGCGCGGGGTTGCGCACCCGGATTCGCTACACCTGGGTACCGCTCGATAAGATATCGCCGCATCTGGTCGATGCGGTCCTGGTGGCGGAAGATGATCGTTTTTTTCAGCACAATGGATTTGACCTGGTAGAAATCCAACGATCCATCGAGGAAAACATTCGGGAAAACCGTTGGGCACGCGGCGGCAGCAGCATTTCTCAGCAGCTGGCGAAGAATCTGTTTTTAACCCCCACGAAAAATCTTCGTCGCAAGTTTGATGAAATGCTGATTACCTGGAAGCTCGAAACGACCCTGACCAAGAACCGAATTCTGGAGATCTACCTGAATGTGGTGGATTGGGGAGGGGGGTGCTTTGGCGCCCAGGAGGCCGCCCTGTTTTACTTTTCGAAAAAAGCCTCTGCTTTGAGCCAGGATGAGGCTGCCAGCCTGGCAGCGCGATTGCCCAATCCGGACCTGTTGAACTCCGAAAAAGGGGAGGACCGTCTGAAAAGCCGTGAAGGAATGATCCTGGCCCGATTGAAAGGCAAAGGCCCGGGCGAGTTGCGCGGAACGAGCGTTGTTGCAAGGCAGACCCGCCAGAAAAATGAAACCAGCCCCGCTCCGGTTCGTGGGATTTCCCCGACAGTGACATCCACCCGTGAGATGGTCGGGCAGGTGACACAAATTGGAAATGACCTCAAAGACAAGCTCGGTGAATTTATCGGGAAGCTGGATGCCTATCCGCTGGGTGGAATCGCGGGGTCCTCTGAAGAGAAACCCCAAGCCGGTTGGAAACCCCTGGCTCCCCAATCATCCGTGGAAGACTCTCCATCTCATAAGGAAAAAATTGCCGACAGCCGGTTGAAAAATGAAGCCCCAATCAATTCCGGCCTGCGCGGGAATGGCGATTCACTGGCCATCTCTTCCTTGCAGCCAATCCCCAGGAAGGGGGATTCCGGGACTCCATCACAGGCAAGGCTCTCCCCACAGAAGGCGCAAAGTGAACAACCGGAAGGCCAGAAAGAACCCGAAATAAAAAAGAAGAACCGAAGCCGGATGTCCCTCGATCCCGCCGGCTCAAGGAATCATTGAAACGCCTGGAGCAGGCACTCGGCAAGTGAAAGCTGTGATGTGAAGATGTGTACCACCTGATGGATTGATCCTGTAATATTTTCTTCCAGCTTTATTCCTAAGTTAAAATCGATATTATCCATTTGTTTTTTCTGTCATATAGTGCCATTTTTCAGTCACTGAACTCTGATTTCACTGGCAGCAAAGGATGGTCTGTCTGAATGGAAAGCAAGCCACTTTCGATGCCGCAGGGCATTCATTCGGATAGAAATTCGAATGAATTGACTCCCTCGTTTGCGTGGCAAGGCCCCGCATTTCTGTTAGTTCTCGCTTTTTTTATTGAAACTTCCTCGCTGTTTGGCATCAGAGCGGGTTGGTTTGATAACCCCCTGTTGGGGGGTTGCATCAAGGTTTCTTCAAATATTTTACTAATTGTCGCAGTTCTGGTCGTGTTTGTGCGCCTGAAGGCCAACCGAAACACTTTCAGACTTGTCACCACTGCATTTATTTTGATCATGATTAACCGGCTGACCCGGTTAACCCGTTACATTCCTTTTGTGGTGCAGATCCCGGTAATGGGGACCGATTCGCCAGTTCGGTTTGCGATCGAAACAGTCTCGATTACCGCCGGGTATCTGCTCCTGATCGGGACCTTTTTCACGATCCTCCGCCAGCTCCAGGTTTCGGAACACAAGTCGGCCAGGAGAGCCGGGGAACTGGCTGCCGAGATTGAAGAACGGAAGCGGATCAGTGCAGCCCTGCATCGCCATGAGGAACGTTACCGGCTGCTCTTTGAGGGAAATAATGATGGCATCCTGCTGATCGGAATGAACCACGAGATCGAAGTTTTCAACGCCCAGATGGAAAAGATGCTCGGATACTCACTGGAAGAGATATCCGATCTGAAACCGGCAGCGATTGTGCATTCGGATTATCAGGCCATTTTTTCAACAACGCTGGAAAGCTTCTTGACCAATCAGCCTGTCAGAAGAACCGTGGAAATCCCACTGTGCTGCAAAGATGGCTCCCAGCTGGAAACCGAGGCTTCGTTTGATCTGATCAAATCCGATAAAGAACCAATCGGGGTGCAGGTGATTTTCCGGGATATCAGCGACCGCAAAGAGCTGGAGGAAGAACGGAAAGCCACCGAGGAACAAATCCAGCATGCACGCCGCCTGGAATCACTCATCACCATGGCAGGCGGGATTGCACATGATTTTAACAACCTGCTGCAGGCCATTATCGGACATGTGGAAATGATCCGGATGTCTTTGACAGAAGCCTCTCCCATCAAGGAAGATGTTGAGCGCATCCACCAGGCAGCCTGGCAGGCAGCAGTTCTGACCAACCGCATGCTGTCCTATTCGGGCCGGGGAGGTTTTTACAATCAGGCGCTCGACCTGAATGAAGTGATCCGTAAAAATGAAACACAGATTGCACAGTCAGCCAACACCCACATCCAGCTCCAATATGATCTGGCTCCCGGCCCGATAACCATCTGGGGGGATCCCAACCAGGTCCGGGATTTGACTTTGAACCTGGTGACCAATGCAGCCGAGGCGATTAACCACGATCAGGGGGAAATCTCGATTCGAACCGGTGTGTGGATTCCACCCAAGGGTGGTGTGGTCAAATGTACCATGGGGAAAGTATTGCCGTACGAGACATTTTCTTTTCTGGAGGTCGCCGATAATGGCTGCGGGATGGATGAGCAGACCCTGAAGCTGGTTTTTGATCCATTTTTCACCACCAAATTTATCGGTCGAGGGCTGGGTCTGCCGGCGGTTCAGGGAATGGTGCGCGGGATGCGTGGGAGCATCCAGGTGGATTCAGCCATCGGAAAAGGAACCACCCTGCGAATCCTTTTCCCACCTGCCCCGGAGAAATCAGAAGAGCCTCTTCCGGACCGCGGATAATCGTTTTTTTATCATGGCCGAAGAGATTCCCTGAAAAGGGGTGTGACGTATAATAGTGTAACCATGCGCTTTGAGCTCGATTTCAAGCCGCCTTCCAGGGGTCAGGTCTATCATGGATTTCTCCTTGCCGTCCCGTTGTTGTTTGTGGTGCTGGTTTTCTGGCTGTGGTCAGCGGCAATCATCCAGACATTATCTCCATTCATAGTCGCTTTTGTGCTGGCGTATCTGCTCAATCCAGTGATTGACTGGCTCTCGGGCGAGAACCGCCAAAGATTCTGGATGCACCGTGGATTTGCCATTGTGCTGCTCTACCTCTTATTCCTATCCATTTTTCTCGGGGTCCTGTTGCTGATTGTGCCCGGGGTGGTCCGTGAGAGTTCCGAATTCGCCGGGAAGCTGCGCCACAATTATCTGCCGGTGCTGCGGGAGAGGTTGCAGCCGCGGCTTGAAGAATGGTTTTCACCGAGGCTGGTGGTGGAAAATGGACGATTTACTGACTGGGTTGAGGAGAAACCATCCAGCTGGGAGGTTGCCGAAGGCATACCTGTTCAACCACTGCCGGCAGAAGAAGAGGGAGCATTGATCGGGCCGCTGGCTGAGGATGGCTGGGCGATGCGGCAGGAGATCGCAGCGCTGGTGGGAAATGAAACCTACACAATCCGTGCAGAGACCGGCAGTCCATACCCGGAGGCGGCCAGCTGGTCGGTTCATCTGGTCCTTCATCCTGCGACCTCTGAGGTGGAGGCGTCCAGCACTGAATTCCATTGGAGCCGCCAGTTCGATTCCAGGGGTCTGGAACGGGTCGCTGTAGCAATTCCATCCGGGCTTTGGGATGGATATCTGGAACTTCGCGGGAAGAGCGAAGCCGGCCAGGGCCTTCCATTGGCGTTGCTTCAGTTCCAGAAGCGGCCTGCCATACCGATTTTCGATCCATTCTATGTCAAGAAATTTCTCGACCGTAACCGCCATCTGTTTACCTGGGAGAATGCCAAAACGGTCCTTGGTTTCGGACTGCGTGGAGCGGGAATTGTGGCAGGCGGTGCCGGCGGCATCTGGGGGTGGACCTCCCGCCAGCTGGGGGCGATGATTTCGCTGGGGGTCTTTTTGACTTTCCTGCTGGTGGTTCTTTTTTACATGCTGCTGGATTTCACTGCTTTCAAGAGATCCTGCCTCGGGGTTTTTCCATCTGGCTGGCGTCCGAGGATTCTGGGGTTTGCCCAGGAACTGGACCGCCAGTTGGGAGGGTTTTTACGCGGCCAGTTCACAGTCTGTGTGTGTGTGGGCTGCATGGTGTCGTTTTTCCTGATCCTCCTTAGAGTTCCGTTTGCCCTGCTGATCGGGATGACCGCGGGGTTATTCAACTTCGTTCCGTATCTCGGCCCTGCCATGGGGATAGGACCGGCAATCCTGCTGACCTTGTTCGAGTATTTCGATCCGCAGCAGGCCTCCAGCTGGGTGACAATGAAGTTGATCCTGGTGATGGGGAGTTTCATGCTGGTCCAGGCCCTCGATGGAACCATCATCTCACCAAAGATCATGGCGCGCACTGTGGATGTTCAGCCCCTTGTGGTGATAGCGGCATTGATGCTTGGGGGGGGAATTGGCGGAGTGGTGGGGATGGTTCTGGCCTTGCCGGTTTATTGTTTCCTGCGGGTGCTGATGGGCGAGTACCGCACAGAATTGGCGCGGGTGCGTGAAGGGCGGTTTCGGGGGGTGACATAAAGGATGCTTCCCGAAACCGGTTTGTTTATAAGCTGTGCAATCAATTTTCTGTGCCAGCCGGCCAAAGTGGGGGGGATCGATCTTTTCGGCCTGCAATCGGTTTGACGGTTGCTGGGATTTTTGACACACTACACAGGGGAATTGTGGAGTTCGAAGGGAGTGGGTGTGATGTTTTTGAATCGGGTCTGCGCAAGAGGAATGTCCATTTTCTGGGTCCTTGTGGTTGCAATCAGCCTGTCCTGGGCTGAAAAAGCTGCCTGCCAGGAAGCTGTCCAGGCAGAGGCAATCCCCGACGACAGCGGCGCTTCCAGCGCCGAAGATGTTCGTGCCGAGATGCCGGATTTCCTTCTGGAAACGGATGAATTTTCCGGTGATGAAGGTGTCTGGAGCGATGAATTTGATGACAACAAACCAAGCACCGCCTGGTTTGTTTATAACATCGATTATTTCACCAACATGGAGAACCCGCTCCAGCAGGATCCACGGCTTCCAAATGAATCCGGCCAGACCATTTATGATGATCCGATCCGCGCCCGTGAACAGGAAGGCCTGCTGGCTTTCAGTGGAAGCCGCTCGACTGGATCCGGAGGGGCAGAATCAACTGCCAAATATGATGCAACCGATCTGAAAAGATACAAAGTCATCTCCCCGGATGTGATACGCGGGGACTTCCAGGCGGAATTGAAGATCGCCCTTCGGGGAAAAACCTTCCGTGAGGGCCAGGTCCTCTTCGCCGTTCGTGAGCATGACTGGAAATTCGGTGGCGTGCGCGAAGCGCATGTCAGGACCACGATTCAGTTCCCATCAGACAATCCCACCGCGCCGGCCGAAATCGTCTATGAAGGAAACTGGAACCAGGAGCAGCATTCAAGCGCCTCGGACAAGCTGACCAACATCCGTGCGGAAAGCTCCATCACCATCACTCTGCGCCGCAGCGGTGGAGACAATCAGATCCAGTACTGGACCAGCGAAGATGAGGGAGAACCGGAACTGCGCGGGCGTTTGCGTCCGTTGATCGACACGGACATGGTGGATCTTCTGGTGGCGATCCAGGTCGATCCGATCCCGAACCAGGAGGGTATTCTGACTCTGGACTCCCTGACCATCCGCGGGCCACAGATCCCCGATGTTGAAGAGGGATCCGATGATCAGAACCTGCGTGATTATCGGACAGGAATTCAGACCGAATACGAAACCGATATCAAAGGGCGTTTCGATTACACCCCGGCGGCGCTGGCCGCCAACCGCGGGTTTACCTGGATGCATTTATACGGGACAGGGACAGTCTATCCCCCCGGCCTGCTTCCGCTTCCCCAGGCCGATGCCAACCAGCAGCTCCAGCAGTCACCCATGGGGATTCCGCCATTAGGCGGCCCCGGTTTCCCGGGAGCCCCGGCTGGATACCCTGGAGGTGGATTCCCGGGCGCTATGCCGGGAATGGGAGAGGAATCAGGCGGGCTGGCCCAGCCAATGGGATTCGATGAAACAGGCGCCGGCGGCGGAGCGGGTGTTGTGGGGATGCCGATCATCCCGGTTGAGGCGGGGTCGGATCAGGAGAAAGCGCTGCACAACGCACTGGATACCCAGAGCCTGCCTCGGGGTGACCGGCGCTACATGGATGAAGCCCTCAAAAAGTACCGTGAGGCACGCAACCTCGATCCGAAATATGAAACCATTTACAACCAGATCCAGTGGGTGCGGAATGTGGCTTATGACCGCATCCTGCGGATTCTGGAAATATTCAGAGCACGAACTGCCGATTCATCCCAGACCGGGACAGAAATCCCGGTCGGCAACCGCATGGTCAAAAAAGATCTGAGCTCGATAGTCGGAACAGAATCCGGCCTGAGTGGCGCCGGTGGAGAACTCGGCGGATTGGGTGGATTTGCGGGCGGAGGAGGTTTTCCTGGAGGGGGAGGCATGCCGGGTGGAGGGTTCGGCCTGGGAGCAGCCCCATCTGTGGGTGGGTTCAGTGGTGGATTCCCGGAAGGAGCTGGAGGCGCCATCGGCAGCACCCCGGGTGGAATTCAGAGCACCTTTGACCCCCGTATCCGGATTTTGAG
>LMZT01000114.1 GCA_001567115.1 Candidatus Hinthialibacteria bacterium OLB16
GTCCCCACGGTCTCCCACCGTCCTCCGCGGTCTCCCCTGCTGAGAACGGTCTCCATCCCGATCGCCCCCGGCCGGTTGAGCCGCGCACACCCTTTTTCTGGATCTCCGCCAACTGCTCGGTCGTATCCTCACCAGCCAGTTCCGCATCAGCCAGCTTCTTGCTCAAATTGACACGCCCCTGGTCATCGATTTCAACCACTTTGACATGAATGGTGTCTCCGACATGGACCACATCTTCAACCCTTTCGACACGATAGGGCGCAAGCTGGGAGATATGCACCAGCCCTTCGCGCGAGGGCAGCACTTCCACAAATGCGCCAAAGGTCATCAACCGCACAACCTTCCCCTCGTAGATGCGCCCGACCTCAACATCGCTGGTCAGGTAATCCACCATCTCACGAGCTTTGCGCAGGGCGGTGCCATCCGGGCTGGCGATAATCACCTGGCCGGTATCATCCACATCGATCTTGACTCCTGTCTCCGCGATGATGCCGCGGATTGTCTTGCCTCCCGGCCCGATGAGGTCGCGAATCTTCTCCACATCGATCTGCAGCATTTCGATGCGCGGGGCATGGGGTTTGAGTTCTGCGCGCGGCGCCGGCATGGCCTCCGCCATCTTGTCGAGAATATGAAGCCTTCCCACTCGCGCCTGCTCCAGAGCCTCGGCCATCAACTCACGGCTGAGCCCGCTGATCTTGATGTCCATCTGCAGCGCGGTGAGGCCATTGCGTGTCCCGGTGACTTTGAAATCCATGTCACCCAGGTGGTCCTCCATCCCGAGGATGTCGGACAGAATGGCATATCGGTCGCCCTCCTTGATCAATCCCATGGCAATGCCAGCGACCGGTTCCTTGATCGGAACACCGGCATCCATCAATGACAGGCAACCCGAACAGACAGTCGCCATCGAGGAGGAGCCATTCGATTCAAGAATGTCCGACACGATGCGGATGGTGTATGGGAATGCATCCCTGGCCGGCAGCACAGGGGCAATAGCCCGTTCCGCCAGCGCGCCATGGCCGATTTCCCGTCTTCCGGGTCCACGGATCGGTTTCACTTCCCCGGTAGAAAACGGAGGGAAGTTGTAATGCAGGTAATAATTCCGGCGGTACTCCGGCAGCAGGGTGTCGATGATCAGTTCATCGGATGTCGTTCCAAGGGTTGTGGTCCCGATCGACTGGGTTTCACCCCGGGTGAACAGGGCCGATCCATGCGCTCTCGGAACCAGGCCGATCTCGGATGATATCGGACGTATATCCCGGGTTCCACGGCCATCCGCACGCACACCTTCCTCCAGGATCAAGCGGCGCATTTCCTGCGCTTCGATATCATGGAACAGGCCTCCCAGCTCTTTGACTGCATCTTCATAGGAGGGATCCTCTTCCTCCGGGAGCAGGTCGGCAGAAACCTCATCCAGCAGCTGTGCCAGAGCTTCGTGGCGGGCCTCTTTCCCCTGAGTCAGGATGGCATCTTTCAGCTTGTGTTTCACACTCGCTTCCAGGCGGGTTGCCAGATCGTCATTCCGCGAGGGGCTGTCCACATTGGCCTTTGGCTTTCCTGCCAGGCCACGGAGTTCACAGATCAGGTCTGTGATCTCACCGATGACCGAATGGCCGATTTCAAGCGCCTTGATCATCTCTTCTTCTGAGATCATCTTGGCGCCGCTCTCGACCATCATGATGGCATCCTTTGTCCCCGCGATGGTCAGATTCAGGCGTGACTCCTCCAGTTCGGCATAGGTCGGATTGACCACATACTGTGAGCCGACCAGGCCCACACGGACTGCACCCAGGCAGGCTTCGAACGGGATGTCGGAAACAGCCAGGGATGCAAACGCCGCAACCATGGCCGGAATATCCGGGTCGGTATTCTGGTCAGCCGAAAGGACTGTCACCATGACCTGGGTTTCTTTATTGAAACCATCCGGAAAGAGGGGGCGCATCGGCCGGTCGATGAGGCGCGATGTCAAGGTTTCCTTTTCCGATGGCCTCGACTCACGCTTGAAGAAGCCGCCAGGAATTTTCCCCGCGGCGAAGTGTTTCTCACGATAATCGACAGTCAATGGAAAAAAATCCAATCCCTGCCGAATCTTTGTGTCCATAACCGAACAGGCCAGAACCATGGTGTCGCCATATCGCACCACCACTGAACCATTGGCCTGCCTGGCCATTTGTCCAGTTTCAATAATCAGATTGCGTCCAGCAATCTCGCGTTCAACTGATTTTTTCATTTTTTGAGTTGCTTACCGAGCACGTGTGGAGAAATCGGCTCGAACAAGGCAGACAGGTCGTCGGGTGTGAGTATTGTGTCTTTTCGAGAAATTGAGATTTTCCAGAAGTGTCGGATCCTTATTTTTTTTCGACTGAGGGAATGAAAGCCCGCGATCACTGCGGATCGGCGTCCTTCGTTTTAGGAGAATCGGGTAGGACACTCACCCTGCATCGTCTTCCAGGCGCTTCAGCAAGGCGATGGAAGGTATTTGTCCTACTTTTTTCATCCTCTGAATCCCTCCTGGGGATCCTGAATCCGCCATGCGGAATCACAATCCCGGATGGGGACTGGGACTGCAACCGCTGTTAACGGCGCAATCCCAGTCGTTCGGTGATTTTCCGATATCGTGCCAGTTCGCTGCTTCGCAGGTATTCAAGCAGCCGGCGCCTCTGGCCGACCAGCATGAGCAGCCCGCGCCTTGAGTGATGATCCTTGTTGTGCACTTTGAAATGCTCTGTCAGGTTCTTGATTCTCTCGGTCAGAATCGCAATCTGAACCTCCGGCGAACCGGTATCCTTGTCATGAGTGCGATATTCCGAGATCAATTCATTCTTCCGCGTAATTGTAATGCTCATTTTTCCCACCTCCTTTCTTCCGAGAATAAAAACCACCGGATGGGGTCGGATGACCGCTTCATCCAGTGGTGGATATATCATGGCAAAATCACACGCATCGTCAAGTCCCTCTCTCCATGGTTTTTCCACAAAAGGTCGATCCAAAAAATCAATAGAACAGCATGGGCTGATGAAAGCAGGGCTGCTTTCTGCTACCTTGATCCTGGTGCTGACTGGATGGATTGCTTCATTTTCTGCTTTCGATGATTTCTGTGTGACTCTGGAGGAATGACATGACAAACCCGCAAAGGCTCGGATTCACTGTTTTTGTCCTCTCCCTCATCGTCATTGCCACGGTGCAGGGAAGCGATTATGCCGCCACAAAAGTCGGCCCACAGGCGGATGGCAGAGTGGTGGTTCCTACCAATCAGGTCCTTTCACCTGCTGGCAGGCAGGTCTACATCCCCTCACGGTCGCAGGATCTGGCTGTCTCTCCAGATGGCCAGACACTGGCTGTTCTTGGCCATAACGCGATGATTCTTGTCGACATCAAAAGCGGTAAGCTTCTGAGATCGGCTGCATTCACCAAAACGAAAGAGGGAAGCGGCGGGAGCTACAAAGGGATTGCCTTCACCCGGGATGGCTCCAGGGTCATCGCTTCAAACATCGGCGGGGCTTTGGAACTCTTCGACATTCCCGGCCCAGGCACTACAGAAATGAAGCAGCAGGCCATCGAACTGTCCAGTGGCACACGACTATCGATCCCTGCAGGATTCGCCCTGGATGCCTCGTCGGAAAAAGCCTGGGTCGCCCTCTGTGTCGACAACCAGTTAGCCGAGGTCGATCTCAAAGAAGGCAAGATCCTTCGCCGGATCCCTGTCGGCCAGATGCCTTTTGATGTCTGCCTCCATGGGAATAAAGCGTATGTCAGCCTTTTTGGTGGCTCCCTGCCTCAGCCGGGGGATACCACCGCACCTTCAGGGGGGGCTCCCCGGGTCAAAGCCGATCCGGTGCGCTTCATCGCCTCGGAGGGTATGGTTTCCGTGGTGGATCTCGAAAAGGGAGTTGAGGTCAAAGAAATCGAGGTTGGTTTGCATCCTTCGGGAATGGTTCTCTCTCGCGATGGTTCACGGCTGTTTGTCGCCAATGCAAATAGCGACACAGTCTCGATCATCGATACCAGCTCGAATACAGTGGTGGAAACTGTATCCACTCTGCGAAAGAAGGCCTTCTGTTCGGCAGTGCTCCCAATGACCTGATCCTCTCCGAAGATGAAAAAAGGCTGTATGTCTCCAATGGGACGAACAATTCAGTCTGTGTAGTCGATTTGGCTGCTCCTGGATCGTCAGAGAAATCCCGAATCATCGGTTTTATCCCAACCGCCTGGTACCCGGCCGGGCTGGATTGGTCGCCGGACAAAAAGACGCTGTTTGTCGCCAATATAAAAGGCATCGGTTCACGCAGGAAAGACCTTGTCGAAGAAAAACCAGGCTCTGGACTGCGTGGAGGGACCGAGCTGCAACCGATCGGACATCCTGCTCCCAAAGATGGATACAATACTCACGAGCAAGCCGGTTCCATCTCGATCATCCCGATTCCTCC
>LMZT01000115.1 GCA_001567115.1 Candidatus Hinthialibacteria bacterium OLB16
GGGGCTATCTTTCTGGCTCCAGAAAAGAAAATCAAAAAGAGAATCGTTCGTTCAGGGCAGGGGAAATTCGCTGGGCGTTGTGGTGCTCATGGTGGCTGGTCCTGGTTCTGGGTGGATTCGGCATTTGGAGGGATGAAATTCTGGGAGATGAATGTCTCATACCATTTGTCAAAACAGCCCTCTGATGAGGGAGGCTCATGGGAGGTTTTTCCCAGGTGGCATACCGGAACCAGGGGAGCCTGTATGTGCTGGCATTCTGCCTGGCGGCTGGCAGCCTGGCATCTTTGCCGGTTCTCCGAAAGCATGGAATACGAGTCCCGCCATTGGATTTTCTAACTGGAACACCTCCGTTATTTCATATCCTCCTCGGATTGGTTCATTTTTTCAGTGTTTTTGTGTTTCTTGTCATGCAGGGGAGGATATTTGATTTTTACATGCTGTTGTTCCTGCCTGCCCTGGCATTGATAAGTGCCGGGTGCCTGATGCCTGTGCAAAAGTATTTTGAAACCTGGAATCCCACCAAACCTGGAAAGTGGCATCCCTGGATTGTTGAATCCTCCTTTCTGGTCCTGATTGCCCTGATCCTGGCCCATCCATTGATTCCAAGATCCTGCCGGCTGTTCATCCCCGATCTGGTCACATACCTGCAGCATGAGGCACGCCATGCCGATGGGCTGGCCCGATGGAATCCTCTGTTATCGGTTCCTGGCACAACTCTGTTTGGAGACTCTGGAACTGCCCCTCTGGTGGCACTGATGAGTGGCGCGCAGCTGGCGCTCGGAGAAGCGGATACCAACCAGATGCGTTTTCAGGGAGGGTTTCCGGCTCCGGGCAAGTTTATCCAAAGCCTGGAGGAGAGTTCTGTTCAGTGGGCTGTGGTTCGCGGGAGAATCCAGTCCCAGAACCGGTTTATTCCCAGAGGCCTGTTTGCGATTCCCGAATTCAGGGAATATGCCAGGACAAGATTTTCTTCGGTTGATCAAGTTGTTCTGGAAGGGGATACTGAAATCCGGTTGATGCACCATAATTTGCCATGAGCACGCCGATCGCTTACCTTTACACACCGGCGGATCTGGATCCCACATCGGTGGAGATGCTGGCCGACAATCCCGCGCTGTTCTCATTTCGAGTGATTCTGAGTGGGACACCGGATCCGCTCTGGGTTCGGACATTTGATCGGATCTGGAAGGAATCGCGTTACCTGGACAAACTCAGCGCTGGAATCCAGGGGGATTCCATCCGCTTCATCTGCCACCAGAAACAGGGGATCGAAGACTACCTGTTCCTGATCGAATCACGAATCGAAGCCACCAACCGGATCATGGAAAGATACTGGCAGGAGCTGGGAGTCACGGCCGAAAGGCTGCTGTACCGCCACTTTCCGGAGAGTTTCATCCCCATTGCTTCACTGGGCATGAAGGGATAATG
This sequence comes from Candidatus Hinthialibacteria bacterium OLB16, assembly GCA_001567115.1. Classification (GTDB taxonomy): domain Bacteria; phylum Hinthialibacterota; class Hinthialibacteria; order OLB16; family OLB16; genus OLB16. The sequence continues at coordinate 1,429 of LMZT01000115.1, forward strand.
TTTTTCTCCACTCAATGAAACGGTTCGCGATTCTTTCCATCCTCATCCTGATAAGCCTTGGCTGCCTGTGGTTTACATTCCGCAATGTGAACTTCGGGGAGGTGATGTCCATGATCACCTCGAAAGCCTCCTCATGGCCATGGTTCCTGGCATCGGGAATGGTGATGATGATGAACATCATCTTTCGGGGGTTCCGTTATCACCGGATCCTCGCCAGTGTCCCGGAAGTGAGCCTGAAGCGCTGCATCACTATCACCTCGATCATGTTTCTCGGAAATTCGATCCTCCCGCTGCGTGCCGGGGAGGCCATCCGGGTGTATCTTCCCTATCGGCTCTATTCGATTCCTTTAGCCACCTCCATGGCTTTCCATGGGGCAGATCGCCTTTTCGACATGATTGCCATGCTGGTTCTGCTGACTTTGTCGCTGTGGTTCGCCGGGGACACGATCGCCCCGGCAGCACGGACTCACCCGGTGGAGATGTTCGGGCATTCCTATACCTTCGATGGGCTGGTCGAGTTGGCGCAAGGTTCATCAATCCTGATTCTGCTGGTGGGCCTTGGAGGCATCCTTGCAGTCTGCCTGATCCCCGAGCAGCTCAAACGTTTTATGGGGTTTTTCTCACGCCCTCTTGGGGAACGATGGCTGCGGGCCACCAATGGATTTGTCGATCACCTGCATTCAGGCATCGCGGTCTTTCGAAACCCCAGGGATTTCATCCTGGGTGGGTTCTGGACTTTTCTGCTGTGGTGGATGGTGATCCTGAATGTCCAGATACTTTCCGGTGTGTTTGGAGTGGATCTGACCTGGGCGCAGGCAGGAATGGTGGTCTTCCTGGTGGCAGTCGCTGTCTCACTCCCCCAGGCTCCGGGCTATGTCGGCCCCTTCCACCTTGGGTTTCAAATGTCTTTATCGATCTGTTTCGGGGTCGCAATTCCAACCGCTACCGCGATTGCGTATCTGGCTCATTTTTTCCAGATTGTCCCGGTGATTCTGCTGGGATTCATCTGCATGTCGATCGAAGGGATTTCCTTCAGCTCCTTCACTGAAGCGCAGCAGACCCTTGAAGCCGAACCGATCGAAGATCAGGCCTGATCCTCACCACTGCCACTTCGGTGGAAGACTTTAGAAACTCTCCGGCCCTTACAGGCTGCCGGGATCAGATTTTGCTGTAAGCGCTGATATCCCCTTTGCTGACAGTTCCATTGGTTGGAGAGTAGGTGAAATTTCCCCCGCCATAGCTGACATAAGGGCGATACATGGCCCATTCGCCGGCATCATGGAAATGATCCGGGCCTGGGGACAGGATGATATAAGTGCCGGCATAGGCATTATCCGGATCGAATGGAGACGGTTCCACACGCCCGCGTGCCGCCGGGGAAACCTTGCAGGCATAGGCTTTGATAGAAGGAAACTTCGGGTTGTGGCTGTTTCCGGAAGCCAGGCAACGCCACCCACGGGAATAATAGCGGTAGACATTATTGGCCGGATTTCTCGGATCCGGGTTGAACCCTTTATCGGCGGCATGAAAATCATCGGTGGGCAGTGTGGATACATATTTGACCGGGGTGGTAATCTGCGACCAGATGGTCAGGTCGCCCTCGACAGCGGCATTGCCATATCTCGGATCGAGGGATAATCCCCAGAAATCCACCCGCTCGAAACCATCCGCCATGGGCACCTTGCGGTCGATGGCATAGGATGCCATCGCATTCTGCAGGCTGCGCAGTTCACCCTTGGTGTTGGCGATTTTGGCCCGAATCTGGGCTTCCAGGAAATTGGGAAGCGCGATCGAAATCAGGATGAGAATGATGGCGATGACGATGAGCAGCTCGATCAGGGTAAAACCTCTGGGTGTCATGGGAAATTCACCTCCCCGAAAGATTGCGATTTGACCGCCGGATGAAAATGAAGCACCTGGAGTAATCATCCATTGCTCCGCCAATTAACTCAAGGGGGAGTTCCTCTCCAGAAAGATCCCTTTATCATCGTGCGATTCACGATGATGAACAGGCACCTGAAACTATTATCCCAATCTCCGGCACACAATGGGCGCCACCGGGGCTGAGAAGGAAGAATGAGTCCAGTTGAACAAGTGCATCCACGATCTGCCATCACCACGCCCGCGATCCTGATCCTCCTTTTTTCGCTCTGGGCCTGCGGATATATCTGGAATACCAGCTTTGCAATCGAAGGCCAGCGCTATTTCTGCCTGTTCGATGATGCGATGGTGTCAATGCGTTATGCCCACAATCTGGCACTTGGGGAAGGGCTGGCCTGGAATGCCGGAGGCGAGCGGGTTGAGGGATTCACCAACCCATTGTGGGTGCTGGTCATGGCCCTGGTTCACCTGTCCGGAGTCCCGATGGCCTGGGCCAGCCTGGCCATCCAACTGTTGGGCCTGACTCTGCTGGCCGGGAGCATGGGCTGCCTTTTCCGGATTGCACTCCTTGCCACAGGTTCGACTGTGTGTGCCAGCGGAAGCGCCTTGCTGGCCGCTTTTTATCTCCCGCTGGCGACCTGGAGCCTGCAGGGAATGGAAGTGTCACTCCAGGCCTTCCTTATTTACTTCGCCGCTCTGCATCTGATCAAAGCCTCGCTTTCAGAGGCTCCTGTGCCGAAGATTTTCTATGGCCTGCTGGCCTGCGGTATCCTGGTGCGGATGGACATGATCCTGCCATGCGGTGCTCTGCTGCTGTGCGCCCTTTGTTATTTTCCGAAGGAGCGGCAATCGATTCTGATCCAGGGTGGCGTTTCCATTCTGCTGGCCCTGGCCGGCCTCACCCTTTTCCGCTGGTGGTATTTCGGGGAGCTGCTGCCCAACACTTTCTACCTCAAATCCTGTGGGATCCCCTTCAGCACAAAATTATGCAGAGGGTTGCTGGTGACACAGGATTTTATCGAAAATATGGGCTGGATCCTGTTTGCTGTTCCGCTCTTTTTTCTTCTCTGTTCCTGTCGCTCACCGGCCTTCACGATTCCGGGTTTGATTTTTCCCATCCAGCTGCTTTATTCAATCCTGGCCGGTGGCGATGCCTGGGAGTGGTGGGGGCATTACGCCAACCGTTATGTGTGTGTGGGGATGCCGGGTTTTTTTCTTCTGCTAACCGGCGCCCTTCACCGGATGATGCGCCCTTGGAATCCTGGACCGGAAGAACAGTCAAAAAGCCGGATCCCTGCCCGAATCGGGTTTATCGGGATGCTGTTCATCACCTGGCTTGCGGTTCATGGGGTTGCCACGCTCGAGGGATGCAGGGCCTTTCTCCAGCAGATGACCTTCCGCACTCTCCCCCTTCATGTGGCTGACAATGCCGCCAATGTGGCTGCAGCGGTGTGGTTGAAACGCGCCACACCTCCGGAAACGGTTCTGGCGGTTCATTGGGCCGGTGCGCTGCCCTATTTCTATGAAAGGAAATGCATCGACCTGCTCGGAAAAAATGACCGGGTGATCGCCCATCTTCCCAGCCGGATGACCGATGCCCATGCCTGGATTCCCGGCCATGACCGTTGGGATTACAACTACTCCCTCGGAGAGCTCAATCCGCCCGTGGTCGTTTCAACCACACCACCACGGCCTCTTGAGGAATATGGATATCGACTGGTGGATCAGGTGAATAATTTTTTCATCCTGGCCTCCGGGAAGAAACCGGAAATCGAGAAGGAACTGGAAGCAGGCTCACCCAGGGCTTCGGAACTATATCGAGAATTTGCAAGACGGAATGAGAGCCGGATCCGAGGATACCTGCCACGCCTGACACTCAGTTCCCTGGAACAAGACCTGGAGCCCTGGCTCAATCCGGGAGAGGCTCTGATGGATGCCACGATTCTGGTCAGGGATGTGTATGTTTTCACCAGCCAGCGCCTGCTGCTGCTGGATCGCCAGAAAATACTGGACCGCAACTACGAGATGGTTTCGATCCCTTTCGCCGACATCCTTGATTTTACAATCGAAGAAACCCACCGCGATGACTTCACAACCCGCCTGAAGATCACTCTGGCCGGCCAGAAAGAGCCTTGGATCAAAGACATTCGAAGACATGAGACAGCGGCCGAGATATTTCAGAAACTCAACCGCTTTATCCACAAACAGGGGTGAGTGATCCGGTCAGCCTTCAGGCGGTTTTTCGACATCGATGATGCGTTTGCCAAACACCGAAATCACCCGGGTTTGTCCCACACAGGTTTCCTCGTTGCGCTCGACATGGCCATGCAGGAAGAGCAGTGGCTGGCGTTTTTCGATATAGTGGCGGAAGGCAGAAAAGCCAAGATGAAGGGGATCCTTGCGGTCATGAATGCCGCGGGGCGGGTTATGGGCCAGGAAGATATCCACCCGTGGCATGAACAGCATCCGCCAGGAGACCTGGCGCTCGCTGTAGGCATGAGATTTCGGTTCTCCCGGAACCCAGGGAGCGCCCTCGAATCCACCCACCTTCAACCCTGAAACCTCAGAGACTTTCCGGTGCACATTGGCATATTTCGGGACAAAATGGTTGTCATGGTTGCCATTGATTCCGAGGTAGGGCACAGATCTTTTCTTGAGCAGGATGACTTCGATCATCCCGACAGGGACATCCCCGAGAGTCACAACCAGGTCGATTCCCATCTGCTCCGGATCGAAGGCGAAATCCTCATCGGAGTGGATATCTGATACAGCCAGGATACGCATCAGGGTCGGCTATTTCTGCGGAACAATCTGCTGGATCAGTTCTTTCTGAAGGATGGCATCAAACTCCTCGGGGCGTGTGAGCGGCTGGCCCTGCTCGTTGGTCATTGGCGGAGCCAGGGTTCTCCCCGGGGTCGGCTGGGGAACTGCCTGTGGAAACAGGTGCGCCTTGTCGGCCGGAACCGGCAGGATCTGTCCTGTTGCCGATTTCAGCCCGCCAGAGGCGGTTGCCGGCTGAGGCACTCGATTCAGGCCTTTATTCAAGTCATCGAGGAGTTTCTGGATCGATTCGCTCTCGGAAGAAACGCCGACATCCTGTGGCTGTTTGCCATTCCTGGAATGAATGTCCAACCCTTCTCCCTGCATCCAGAGATCCTGGTTGAGCAGGCTCTCATCGATCGGCTTCAAAGACACAGGGGGAATCGATTCGATCGTTTCGGCCTGTTCCGGATTGAATGGAACCCTGGGAGGGGCTTCATAACCCTCCTGGATCCGTACTTTGTGTTTGCCCATCTGCCATTCTTTGACCTCGAAGATCCGGGAATCGGGATAGATCCAGCCGAGGAGTTTCACCATTTTCCCGCGGAGGTCGGGGTTGTACCGTATTTCACGCCCCTTGGGGGTGTCGAGCACCACCCAGAGCTGCCCGGTTTCATCGAGAATGCCCTGCTCGTATGCAGCCAGCGGGCTGTCGGGGTTCCGGTAGGGGGCGGGATTGCCGCGCTTGATGGCTCCCTGAAGCCAGACGACCTCACCTTCAAGCGGGTAGAGGTCAGCCAGTGGAGGTTCCAGATCAGCTTCCTGTGGAATCCTTTGCGCCTGGATTTCACTCATACCGGCGATGGCAAATACAGAAACCAGAAAGATCACCATTAAAAGGCCGGAATTCCTGGATAGGGGACAGAAGTTGTCCATCGAGTCTCAATAACCCCAGTCTCGCGGGTAACGAAAATCGCGATCGATTGTCCTGCGTCCCAGCTTTGCCACCACCGGAAGACAGCGCTTGTATTGAGACCGGCGCAGCAGCTTTGACAATGCCTCCACCAGGTCCGTATTGAACCCCATCCGGACCAGGCGGGCCTGAGTCATACGGTGGTCGACCAGATAATAGAAGATTCGGTCGATTTCCACATAACTGTAACCAATTTCTGCTTCATCGGACTGACCCGACCATAAATCAGCAGTTGGCGGCTTCTCGATCACCTTTTCCGGGAGGTCGAGTGCCGCAGCCAGCTGCCAGACCTGTGTTTTGTACAGGTCACCCAACGGATTGACTGCGGAGGCCATGTCTCCATACAGGGTTCCATACCCAAGCAGCAACTCGGTTTTGTTGCTGGTCCCTAAAACCAGGGAGTTGTCCACCATCGACCGGTCATAGAGAATGGTCATCCGCTCCCGGGCCATTTTATTCCCACGGCGCAGGTTCCAGATCTTTTGATCCCCGGACCCAGGGGTGGTGGAGTTTTCGAAATAGGCATCCACCTGCTGAGTAATATCGACCACAACCGATTCAATCCCGAGTTTTTCCGCCACCAGGCCGGCATCCGCCAGGCTTTCAGGGCTGCTGGACTTATATGGCATCACAATCCCTTTGACATTTTCCGGGCCCAGGGCTTCGGCAGCAAGTGCCGCAGCAAGGGCACTGTCAATTCCACCTGACAATCCAAAGATGACACGCTTGAAGCCCACCTTATGGACCTCTTCACGGATCATGGTCACCAGCATGGCTTTTGCCAGGCCGGCATCAATCATCAATTCAGAAGGGATTGCAGCCAGTCGAGTCATCGGTTTTATATAGAACTCCGGAGGATTCGGTCCAGTTCTCTTCGCAGGAAGTCGGCATTCTCATTGGCGATCACCAGCGATCCAAGGCGTGAGGATCGCAGGTCTTCAGGCCAGTCGAGCTGTATAATCGAGGGTATCCGGCGAAAAAAAGTCCGCACGGGCAAGGAGTTTGCCCCCCGCTGCGACCATCTGGGATCCGCCTGAAAAGGTCAGGCCATCCTCAACCCCTCCGCGGTTTGCATAGAGAACCATCGACTCCAGCAGGCAGGCATAAGTCCGCAGAAGGTTTTCCCAGGTTTGCAGGCTTTCCGGAACTCCCTGAGTCTCCCCTCCGATCCCACGCGCGGGGGAGTTTGAAATCACGATAAAAGTGCCAGCGCCCTCCTGGTTGGGGCCATCCAGCGCCAGCAGAAGCGGAACCGAGAGATGCCAGGCATCCTCACAGATCAACAATCCGCACCGCCCGAGAAACTTCGAATCAAAAGTGCGTGCAGTGCGCCCCTGCGAAAAGTAACGTCCTTCATCGAACAGTCCATAAGTCGGAAGGTAAATCTTGCGATGCACATGGACTGCTTCGAGCTTCCCCTGGGGATCCCAACGCAGAAAGGCGGCTGAATTATAGAATCGATGCCCGGGGGTTTCTTCAACAAATCCGATGACTGTTTCGAAATTCTGGATGCCGTCAAGGCGTTTCCCGAGTTCAGCGATCAGGCCATCCACACTGAGAGCCACCTCCGGGACCAGATCTTTCAGGAGGTAGCCGGTCAGGGAGAGCTCAGGAAAAACCAGGAGATTGACACCCTCGGCGGTGGCCTGTGCGATGCAATCGCAGTGCTTTTTCAGGTTCTCTGCCAGGCATCCGAGCCGCGGAGCTGTCTGTTCGATTCGTATGTGGATCATGAGGATATCTTAAAGCATTTTCCGGGCCGGTGAATTCCATAATTGACCCGGTGCACAAAAATGGGGCGGTCGAGAAACCGCCCCATGAGCTGAATCGAATCACGATTTGAGCCTGAAGGAGGCTTCAACGAAGTCCCATCAAGGCATCGAGAACCAGACGGTCGAGGGTTTCGTAATCACGCGAAGCACGCAACTCCTGAACCGCTTTCTTATCGATACTGCGATAGATTTGAACCAGCTTGAGAAAGATTTCCCGGCTGTTGCGCAGATGTTCGAAGGATTTCTCTTTCGGCTGTGTGCGGAGGGCTTTGACATCCAGGCCGACAAATTCGCCTTTTTTCCCGAATCCGCCCTCTTCAAGAACCATGACCTGGTTGAAGGCGCGGCGCAGGTTAACCGCCCCGAATGTCCGGTCCTGGTCGTATTTCAGGCTGTTCTGGTCATTGAGGTGAACACTCCACAGTTTTTTGTGGGAGATGGCATAGGCCATTTCATCCGATGGATCGAGGTTGGCCAGAATGGCATGGGCGGATTCCACCAGCGCCCCAACCCGCTTGGGATCATTGCAGCGGTATGCGATTCCGATTGCATGGCCGATAGTCGGGCAGTAAGCCAGATCCATCGGCTCATTCGGCTTTGGCTCGATCATCAACTTGAGTTTTTTGTCATGGTCGAGCAACTTGTTGATTCCATCGATCATCCGGTCCACCGCGAGGGAGGCATCCTTGGCTTCACGAATATAAGTGCCCTCACGAGCGGGCCAGTAGACTGTCTGATGGCAGCCGAGCGCATTGGCGATATCCAGGCAGCGCTTGCCACGGTCAATCGCCCAACGGCGGCAGTTGGCATCATTGGAGGTGAATCCTCCATCGATCCCACGCGGATCTTCCCAGGTCCGGGGAGCGACAAACTCGGTCACCAGGCCTTCGTTATCCAGCATCTTTTTGACTTCTTTGGCGCGTTTGAGAGCTTCCTTGAGCGGGAGAGAAGCATCTGCGACATCATCATCATGGAACTGGACACCCTGGAATCCCAGCTTCCGGTAAGTCTTGATTTTTTCATCAAAGGTGAACGAGGTCCGGGTAGCAGGTCCAAATGGATCGGCTCCCTCATGGATATTCCAGGGACCAAATGAGAAACGGTATTGTGTGGATGAACTGTTTGCGGCCATTAACCAAATCCTCCTTTTCAGTGTTCACATCGACATCCCCCGATCGAACCATGCGGAGGGGCAGGTGAAACCACCCCGATCCTGAATCGAAGGTCCATGCATGCGGGATTGTCGCAGATGATCATGCCAGATCTCCAGCCTCCTACCAAGGGGAGGATTGATGGGGCGACAGACAGGCAGCGGACTGTTAAAATGAGAGATCATGTCATGGCGGCTGATACCAGATGGCTGACAACAACCTGGCGGATCCGGAAGCGGCACTGCAGGCAGGCTCGAAGAACTTGAGAGCCGCACGTCTCGAAGCGCTGTATGATCTTTCGCTGGCAATCTTCTCGGCTGTCAGCATCGACCAGCTGCTCGTGGATGTCATGGAGCGTGTCACCGGCATCCTGGGTGTCGATCGTTCACTCTCTTTATTGTCGATCGGGAAGAAGGAATACTCTGGTCCAAGGTGGCGCAGAAGACCGATCCGATCCGGATCCGTTGGGGAGCGGGCTTGCCGGATATGTGGCCCGTTCGGGCGAGGTGCTGAATATCCCGGATGCCTATGCGGATGACCGTTTCAACCCTGAAGTCGACCGGCGAACAGGATTCCATACAAGGAATCTGCTCTGCATCCCGGTCAGGAATCGTGAAAATGAAATCATCGCAGTGATTCAGGCGATCAATAAAAATGAGGGGTGCTTCGACCGTGAAGATGAAGGCTTCCTCTTCGCACTGTCGGCACAGATCCAGCTGGCGATCGAAAACGCTTCACTCTATGAGGACCTGAAAGAGCTGTTTGAGTCAATGATGGAAGCACTGGCCTTTACCATCGATGCGCGCCACCCCACCACCGCCGGGCACACATTGAGGGTCCGCGACTATTCACTCGCCATCGCCCGTGAACTGGGGTATCAGGGAAACGACCTGGAGATTCTGAATTATGCGGCATTGCTGCATGATTACGGAAAAATCGGGGTCCCGGAGGCAATTTTGACCAAGCCGGGCAGGCTCACCGATGCAGAATATGGGAGCATGAAAAAGCATGTCGTGTTCACACAGGAAATTCTTCAACGGATCAAGTTCGCGCAGCGATTCAGAGATATTCCGGCGATTGCCGGCCAGCACCATGAGAGGGTCGATGGCGGGGGGTATCCCGGCGGACTCACCGGTCCGGAGATGCACCCGATGGCCCGGATCATGGCGGTCGCGGATGTGTTCGATGCCATGACATCGGTCCGTGAGTACCGACAGCCCGCGGATCCGGATGAAGTTCTTGCCATGTTAAGGAAAGAAACCGGCACCCATTTCGATCATGAAACAGTCGAGGCCTTCGCGCGCTATTTCGAACGGAGCCATCTTGGCGATCAGATTCGCCGAAGAAACCAGATGGCGGCTGTGATGAATTCCGAGCCGTCGGGCAGACCATCGGGTGAGCTGGCAGACCAGGCTCATCTTCCGGCCAGTCCGGCTTGACCCTCACAGGCCCATGACTCCTGGATACAGCAAGACTGTCCCGCAACCTGATTCGGCAGCTCCGAAAGATCATCAGGTGCGCAATATGTTTTCACGCATCGCACGGACCTATGACCTGCTCAACCGGGTATTATCTTTCGGACAGGATCAGTACTGGCGGAAATATGCGATCGGAAAGCTTTCGATTGCCTCGCCCGGTGAGGTGATTGACCTGTGTGGCGGGACAGGAGATATGACCTTCCAGCTGCTGAAGCAACGCCCGGAAGATCAGGCCACACTCACTGATTTCGCCCTTCCCATGCTGTCTATCGCCAGAAAACGGATGGAGTCAAATGGCAGCTGTGCAGAGGTTGCCTGCGCGGATGCCCTGCAGCTCCCATTTCTTTCCGAAAGATTCGATGCCGCCATGTGCGCGTTTGGAATCAGAAACTGGCGGGATGTCGAAGTGGGCCTGAAGGAGGTTCATCGGCTCCTCAAACACGAGGGGGAATTTGTGATTCTGGAGTTCCTGCGATCAGGCAACCGCAAGGTGGAGGCACTCAAGAAACTTTATCTGAGGAACATCCTTCCCTGGATGGGATTTCTCGCATCCGGGAATTACCGGGCTTACCGTTATCTGGTGGACTCGATGGAGCAGTTTTACTCCGATGAGGAGTTCCAGGCGATCATTGAAAGAAATGGTTTCAGCATCAGCCATAAGAAGCGTTTCTTTCTGGGGGTCTGCTGGTGTTATGTTCTGAAAAAGACAGGCGAAAGGATGGGATGAGGGATGGCATTTTCCGGTCTTGTATATCAACTCCCGATTGTTCGGGGAGAGGTTTCCGAACCGCCCTGCCATCTCTGCCCCGCGATCTGCTGCCAGTATTTTGCTCTGCAGATCGATACACCGGGCAGCCGAAAGGATTTTGAAAACCTGCGCTGGTACCTGATGCATGAACGTGTGCATGTGTTTGTCGATGCGGGCAAATGGTATCTCCAGGTCTGGAATCCCTGCCAGCACCTGCTTCCGGATCAGCGTTGCGGGATCTATGAAACCCGTCCCGATATCTGCCGTGAGTATGGGGTGGATGAGAATCAGGCGGTCAACTGCCATGCCACCTCCGAGGCCAACTCCGAATATGAAGTCTTGTTCACTGAGGCCTCGCAGATAGAAGACTACTACCGGAATTGGCACAACAAGCGTTACGGGAAACGGAAGCGGTCGCGGAAATGATATTCCCTCCTTCTCGAGGTAGTGCTCACGCCCTGATTCCACTTGTTGTGTTGTGTGGAGCCTTTGCCCAGTCCACACCTGCCTGCGAGTTCAATTTCTGGGATCTTTCTGTTGAGCAGAGGATTCTCCCGAATCTGCCAATCCCTCCCCGAATCTCCAATGAAACCGCGGAACGGAAAGAGGCCAGAAGGCATGATCTGGAGGCACTGAAAAAACGCCTGGCTCAGAGGGCTTCTCTCCGCCAGGAGGCCTGGAAAGCAGAAGAGGGTTCTTCTGCCACACTGACCGCCATTCACAACCTGGTTGAAAATGGAAAACTCGGTTTCGCCTTTATTATCGATGCGAGTGGAACTTACCGGCTCGAGATCAGCGCTCCCAAAGGGCCGGACCTTGGGCCTTTCACTATCGGGATCGACCAGGAACCTCCCGGCAGGATCGATCCTTGGGGGGAGAGAAATACTTCCTGCATCTGGATTCCAATGGACAGAAATTTTCACCTCAGCAAAGGGGAGCACCTGCTGTTCATTGGCCAGTTATCTCCTCAGGATCCGCCGATCCGCCTGATGTCATTCCGCCTCAAACCAGTGCCTCCGGCAAGGTAAGGAACAGATGGATTCCCACCCAACAGTTCGGTCAACATGCCGCCTGTTTTCTCTTCTCTCTCTGATTGTCCTGGTGTGGACCTGGAGCGGGCACCTGCATTCGCCGGACTGTGAGATCAACTACCGGACAGTACGTTCGCTGGCGGAGGGAAAGGGATATGCGGTCCCACCCTACCCATCGGGTTTTGGAACACGCACAGGCCTGGATGGAAATGAATACCCGCAGTATGGCCCGCTGCAACCTCTCCTTGCAGTTCCACTTTTTCTGCTGGGAAAAACCATGAGCGGCCTGATTCCCCCTGAATGGCTGTCCGCCCAGGAACAGCGCCTGTATCGGACTGTCAGCTTTTACCGGCCGTCGACAGGTGGAGGCTCCAATTTCGAGGGCCTTTATCCCATCGATCACAAGGAGAGAGTCTGTCGATTGATGGTATCTCTGTTCAACCCGCTCATGACCTGGCTGACAGTCCTCCTCATCCTCTTTTTCGGGAAGACCCTTTACAACGATGAACTGTCCGGAATGATACTGGCGGCCTTTTACCTGTTCGGGACGATTGCATGGCCACATTCCCGCCCTTTTTATACCGAATCCCTCGCAACTCTATGCCTGCTGGGATCTCTGCTGCCGGCCTGGCAGATGGGGCAGGAAACGGGCTGTCAGCGGCTGGTGGCCAAAGCAGGGGGTGCAGGCGCATTTCTGGGGCTGGCGGTTCTCGCACGCCTGGATTCGGTGGTGGCTGGCCCGGGATTATGCCTGGTTGGAATTGCATCGCTTTACAAGGTATGGCAGGCCCGTGGGGGCGTTGCCGCTGTCTCAGCCCTCCTGTCGGGCATAGCCGGCTGTGTGTGCCTGGTTGCGATTCATCCTGTTTTGAACTGGCTCCGGTTTGGATCGGTTCTCGCATCGGGATACTCCGATCAACCGGAGGGGATCGATTTCGGGATTCCTTTCTTTGACAGCCTCTGGATTTATCTGATCTCCCCGGGCAAAGGGATTTTCGGGTATTCGCCACCCCTTCTGGCCGGGCTGTTCGCCTGGCCTTTGCTCTATAAAAGGGAGAAGTCCCTGGCATTGGGGACCCTGTTGATCGGCCTGGGGTATCTGCTGGTGATCGGGCGCTGGCAGAATCTGGGGGGATGGTGCTGGGGACCACGCCACCTGTTCCAGGTGACCCCTTTCCTGCTGCTGCCGCTTCCGCTTCTCCTCCAGAGAGTGAAATCCCCGCAAGACTATCTGGGAAGAAACCTGCTTCTGATGCTCGTTCTGGTTTTGGGGATTGTGGTGCAATTCTGGGGGGTGCTGGTGGATTACATGTGGCCGCTCGATCAGACCCTGCGAGGTCTTTCTCCTGGAGAGGATACAGCCCGTGTGCTTTCCGCCGGTTATTACGGACCTGTACTTCATGCCTGGGCCTGGAGGCACGATCCCGATCCGGATTGGTTTCTGTATGACTTGTGGAATTCCGGAAAAACCGGAGCGCGTTTTGTGGCAGGCGGGATCGGGTCGGTGGGATTTGCCCTGCTGGTGCTTTTCATCCATTCCCTCTGGAAGATTTACAGGAAGAACCGGCCTGCCGGAATTCACTGTAACAGCTGAGGCGGCTCGCTGGACTGACTCAGCTAAGCTGAAAACAGATGGCCACTGCCCACCTCCCCGGAACCTCTGAAACCGGGAGTCCTCCAGACAATGCCCCAGACCTTAATGAATGAAGATCAGTGTAATCAGAATGAACAGCGGGATCAGGATGCCGATCGAATAAAGCATGTATCCGAAGAAACTCGGCATTTTGATGCCGGCCTGCTCGGCAATGCTTTTCACCATGAAATTGGGGCCATTGCCGATATAAGTGTTGGCTCCCATGAACACGGCTCCGAGCGAAATGGCAATCAGAAGCGGAACCGGGATGGTGCCGGTTGTAGTCTGGACTCCAGACATCAGCTGGTCGGGATTGGACCAGGGCAGTGTTCCGGCGGTCTGGAAGAAAACCACATAAGTGGGCGCATTATCGAGGAAGCTCGAGAGCACGCCTGTCGCCCAGAAGAAGTGAGCCGGAGTGGCCAGGCCGAGCTGAGATCCCCGTGCATTCAGAATTTCAATTGGGACCTGCATGGTGATGAATATCCCGATGAACAGGCAGGCCACCTCACCGATGGCGGTGAAGTTGAAGTTATTGGCTTCCCGGATGGCTTTCCGGGTCAGCACCATCGACAGGCCAGCGAGGAGTATTTGTGCCATTTCTCTGATTCCGATGGGGAAAAGATGCGGAACTGTCCACCCGAGCAGAACCTTTCCGGGAACCAGCAGGGCCACACACAACACAACTCCCAGGAGGAGAGCAAAGTTGTGCAATCCCTGAATCCGGATCGGTTCTTTTGTGGTTGCATCCTGGAGAATGGACTCCGGTGGCTCCTTCTTCCATGCCCACAAATCCCAGAAGAAATAAACCACCAGCAGAAAGACGAGACAGAAGGCCCATTCAAAGACCAGGTGGAAGGTCCACAAAAAAGGGACCCCCCTCAAGTACCCGAGGAAAAGGGGTGGATCCCCAACAGGAAGAAGGCTGCCGCCGATATTGCAGACGACGAAAATAAAAAAGACGACTGTGTGGACCACAAACCTCCGTTCCTGGTTGATTTGAAGGAGAGGGCGGATCAACAACATGGCCGCCCCTGTGGTTCCAATGAAACTGGCCAGAAGGCCTCCCAGAGCGAGAATAAAAGTGTTGGTCTTCGGGTGGGCGGGAACATTGCTACTGACCGATATTCCCCCGCTGATTACAAACAGGCTGAACAGCAGGACAATGAATGGAATGAAATCATCGATGACTGCATGGCGCAGCATGGCGAGAACCGCGTCAAGCCCTGTGTCGGTGGCATGACCGCCATGAGGAAATCCGAAATCCCGCAGCCAGTAGTAGGCAATTGTGACCACCCCCAGAGCAGCGGCCACAAGCAGCTTGCTGGAGTTGTGTTCCCACCAGTGGCTCAAGGATGGAACCAGAGGAAAGATGGCGATAGCCAGCAGCAGGGCCACAAATGGGGTGATCCATGCGGCGGAAGGAATCTCCCGAAGCCCTGGATGCTGGATGCCGGCATGTGAATCTGTGGGTGATGGCTGGCTGCTGCCGGCTGGCTTCTGGAGGACTTCCACAGAAAGGCTCGAATGAGCGCCAGTGGCACCCTGGACACCTGAAGCAGCCAGATCGGGAAGGACAGCCGGTTCAAATTGGACAGGAGTTGTCTTGAGGATCGCTGTGGTGGTGGAAGATGACTGAGTGAAACCAGGATCAGCGAACAATCCCAAAATACAGAAAACCGGGAACAGGAGTGGAATATACTTTCTTTCAACAGGCTGCCGATAGACAGAAAAAAACAGGGATTTCATTAAAAGATGCCAACCTCCACAATGGGTGATCCAACGCAAGCCGCATTAATTTAACGGGGAGCGGGATCACTGAACAGGCCAGATGGAATCGCATTAAAAAAATCAACCGGGATCTGAAACATTTCTGCGGGAGTGGTTGCCTTGTTGGACACGAAATCTTCTGTGAAAATCAGCCTGTCAGAAAAGCAGGACACACTCCCTACCGGTTGAGAGTCCCGGTAAAGGATACTACGATTCAAAAATCACCCAGGAAGGTTGGATTTTGCATGGATAAAAAAGTGTGGCATTCAACAACAGTCATTGGACTGCGCCACAACGGACAGGCTGCCATGGCGGCCGATGGCCAGGTAACCTTTGGCGATACAGTAGTCAAAAGCACGGCACGCAAGGTTCGAAGGCTGTTCGATGACCAGGTGCTGGCCGGGTTTGCAGGAGCCTCGAGCGATGCTTTCACGCTGTTTGAACGGTTTGAGGCCAAGCTGGATGAATATAATGGGGCATTGGTGCGCGCCGCTGTGGAGCTTGCCAAAGACTGGCGGCTGGATCGCGCCCTGCGAAGGCTGGAGGCGATGCTGGCGGTCATGGACTGCGAACATTCCCTGATCATCAGCGGGAATGGGGATGTGGTGGAACCGGATGATGGCATCGCAGCGATCGGCTCTGGAGGCCCCTTTGCCCTGGCTGCAGCCCGTGCGCTGATCCATCATGCCCCGTCATTATCCGCGGCAGACATGGCCCGCCAGTCATTGGAAATTGCTGCTGATATCTGTATCTTCACCAACCGGAATCTGACTCTCGAAATCCTCGAACCCCCGGAGGGTGGGGCGCCATCCTCCCGCCCTTCCCGGCCCCGTGCCGGAAGAAAGTGATTGATAGAAATGGCTTTGAATCCGTTGGAAAACGAAAAAACACCCCGTGAGATTGTCGAGGAGCTCAATAAATACATCGTCGGCCAATACGATGCCAAGAAGGCTGTCGCGCTTGCGCTGCGCACACGCTGGCGGCGGCTGCGGCTGCCGGAGGACAAACGGACAGAGATATATCCCAAAAACATTTTGATGATTGGCCCGACAGGCGTGGGGAAAACCGAGATCGCACGGCGCCTGGCGCGCATGACTGATGCTCCTTTCCTTAAAGTGGAAGCCTCCAAGTTCACTGAAGTCGGGTATGTGGGCCGTGATGTCGAGTCAATGATCCGGGATCTGGTGGAAGTATCGGTGAATCAGATGCGCGTGCGGCGCCAGGAAGAGTGTGATGAAGAGGCGCATCGTGCGGTTGAAGAACGCCTGCTGAACCTGCTGCTGCCCCCGGCGCCGATGACTTACAGCACACTGCAGGAGGTGTCCCCTTCCCCGCATCAGCAGACAACCCGTGAAAAACTCCGGACCATGCTGCGTGAGGGGAAGCTGGAGGATCGTGAGGTTGAAGTTGAATTGCCGGAGAGGTCGGTGATGGTGCAGGGATTTATCCCGGGAGCGGGAATGGAGGAAATGCAGTCCAACCTCCAGGAAATGCTACGACAAGATGATGCCTTCGCGCAAGAAAAACAGGCCATGAAGATCTCCGAGGCGCGGCCCCACCTGTTCCAGTCCGAGCTGGAACACCTGGTGGATGAGGAGGCGCTGGTCGGCCAGGCCATCTCCCGTGTGGAGCAGGCCGGCATCGTGTTCCTCGATGAAATGGACAAGATCATCGGGAATGGCCAGGGATCCGGGCCGGATGTGTCCCGGGAAGGGGTTCAGAGAGATATTCTCCCCCTGGTGGAAGGTTCGACAGTCAAGACCAAGCATGGGTTCGTCAATACAGACCACATTCTGTTTATCGGGGCGGGAGCGTTTTATGGAACCTCTCCCAGTGACCTGATTCCGGAGCTGCAGGGACGGTTCCCGATCCGGGTGGAGCTGGACTCACTCGGAAAAACTGAATTCGTCCAGATCCTGAAAGAACCGGAAAATTCACTGACCAAGCAGTACAAGTCGCTGTTGGAGACAGAGGGAGTCCTGGTGGAATTCGAGGATTCCGCGATCGATGAAATGGCGGAAATGGCCGCTGAAATCAATGATAAAACAGACAACATCGGGGCGCGCCGGCTGCATACCATCATCGAGAAGGTGATCGAGGAAATCTCATTCATCGCTCCGGAAACCCCCGGCAAGAAGTTTGTTCTCGATGCCAAGCTGGTTCGTGAGAGGCTGTCCGAAATTGTCAAAGACCAGGATCTTTCGAGGTATATCCTCTAGAGTCCTGTTTTCGAAATGGAAAGGGTAAGGAAATTGAACATGTCTTCGAGATTCATCCCATGCCTGGTTCTGTTCCTGATCATCAGCCTGTTCGGATGCGCCCCGCGTGAGCCTCAATCGACTGAGCAGAAAAGCTCCGAAGCCCCATCGAAGCTGCGTATCGCAGTGATTCCGAAGGGCACCACTCATGAGTACTGGAAAACGATTCATGCCGGTGCAATCAAAGCGGGGAAAGAGCTGGGTGTGGAGATCATCTGGAAAGGCCCACAGAAGGAGGATGACCGTGAGCAGCAGATCCAGGTGGTCCAGAATTTCACCACATCCAATGTCAGCGGCATTGTGCTTGCACCACTGGATGCCAAGGCTCTGGTCAACCCGGTACGGGAGGCCACACAGGCAGGGATTCCTGTGGTCATTATCGATTCCGGCCTCGAAGCAGAAGTCGGGAAAGATTACATCAGTTATGTCGCCACGGATAATTACCAGGGGGGGGTGCTGAGTGCGAGACGCCTGGCTGAAAAAATGGGCGGAACCGGAAAAGCAATCCTGCTGCGTTATCAAGAAGGATCGGCATCAACCGAACTTCGTGAAGCCGGGTTTCTCGACACGCTCAAGAAGGAATTTCCGAATATCCAGGTGGTTTCCGACAATCAACATGCCGGGCCGACCACCGAATCCGGAATGCAGGCTGCCCAGCGCCTGCTGAGCCAGTTCCCGGATATCCAAGGATTTTATTGCCCGAATGAATCCAGCACTTTCGGGACACTTCGCGCTCTTGAAGTCGATGGCCGTGCGGGGAAAATTGCCTTCGTCGGCTTTGACAGCAGCGAAAAGCTTGTCCAGGGAATGCGCGAAGGCAAAATCCATGGGCTGGCGCTGCAGAATCCTCTCAAGATGAGCTACCTTGGGGTCAAAACCCTGGTCTCACACCTTCATGGAGAAAAAGTGGAGGAAAAAATCGACACCGGGGTTGTCATGGTCACCCCGGAGAACATGGACCAGCCAGACATCAAAGAGGTTCTTCTACCGGATCTGAGCCAGTATTTAAGTGAGTGATTCTTTCACTTAGCTTCTCAAGTTGTTCATCGGTGACAAACATTTGCCTGCCTTTGATGGGTGTCACATGACCGCGTGATACGATATTCCAGATAAATCTGACATTTTAGCAAATTATATCAATCCGGGGTGAACTGGCCTCAATACTGCGAAGGGTTCTTTGAAATTCTTTCAGATTGAAAGGTGTCCATGATGCGCTTCCTCATCGCCCTGCTGTTTGTTCCAGTTCTTGCATGTGCAACTCCGGTCCATTTTTCAGGCATATATCAATCTCCCATGGGGGATGAGAGCTCCCTTCCCGGGTATGAAAACCAGGACTTGAGCACCTCGCCCATTGAACCCGGCATCCTTGACCTGATTGTACAAATCATTCCAGAAGGCGGAACATATCTTTACGAAAGCAATCGGACCTATTATGAGGTTCTGGCAGGGGTCACTCTGTTTCTGCTGGATTCGATGGGAGGGCCCTTGAGCCAGGTTTCTTTTTCTGAGAGCCGTTCGGGAGAGTTTGTCACCCCATTTATGTTCCGCGCCAGCCTGGCTTATGAGGTCATTCCATCGGCATTCGAGCTGTTTTTCGAGGGGCGTGATGCCCGTATGGAATGGCAGGTGAGTTTTTCTCCCCAACCTGTCGCAATGACAGCCATGAATAACCGATCCATGGTCCCTGAGCCTACAACAATACTGACTGTGGCAATTGGGGCCAGTGTTCTTTTCACCCGCCGCCGATCGGTTTGAGCCAGAGGGTTGAATCGGGATCTTTACTGCCCATCGAGGGGTGAAGGTTCATCCACTTCGGTATAAAACAGCGCGGTGGCATCGATCCCCTGCCTGAGGTTATTCTGCATGACACGGCTCGGCAGGGTCCCCAAGCCATCAGAGCGGCAAAGCCGAAGAGCAGGATAAAGCCCAGAATCAGGCGCATCACTTTCATTCAGGGCGATACCCGTTCGAACAGAATTCCTCCGAATGCCAACCAGGCGGCAAGCAGGCTGAGCGCAAGATTGAAGGTCTGTCCGATTAAATAGAGATAGATCGGCTTGCCTCCGATCATCTGTCCAGCGAGGGCTTTGAAATTCGATTCAAGGCCAATCGCCACAAAGGCCATGCAGAAAAGCCAGCCGCGAACATTGGCGGTCATCGGTTTTATGATCTGTTTCTCGACTGCCTCAGGCGAACCAAAAATCGGAACCAGGACAAAAGAAAACACCAGTGAGGCAGCCACAAAGCCGAGGATAAACTTCGGAAGCCGCACCCAGACCTCCAGAAGGGAGGGTCCATGGCCGGATGAATCGCGCTCGACCGATGTGACCCAGAAGAGTGCGATTGCAAATGCAATCACACCGATCAGGATGTTCTGGATCATTTTGACCACAGCCGCGATATCCCGGGCCTCATCACCGAGGAAAGCCGCCGCGGCGACCACTGCCCCGGTGGCATCGATAGTTCCCCCCAGCCAGGCGGCTCCCACCCGCAGATCCATCCCGGTTGCTTGAACAATACCCGGCATGACGATCATCATCAGCACTGTGAAGATCATGGTCATGCGACCCCAAGGGTCAGGTCTTCTTTTGTCGCTTTTGAAGCAGCAGCGGCGGCGATGGCTGCAGAAACTCCGCACACCGAGGTGGAGGCGGCAATCACCATCACAAAGGGGCGGTTGCTCATTCCCAGAACTTTCACTCCGAACCAGTACATGAAGACCACACAGATCGGAACAACAGTCCAGCCGACAAAAAGCCCTGGCGGCCCGAGTTTGACCAGGTTTCCGAAAAGGATTTCAGCCCCGAGCAGAACAAGGCCTGTTTTGATGTAGAGTTCCGATTTCACGCCTTCCAGGAGCCAGCCTGGAACACCGACTGTGTTTGAAATCAGCAGCCCGAACAGCAATGCCCAGAGGGCATAAGGAAGATCCTTGGCCTTGATGGCAACCTGGCCCTCCAGAAGAAAAGAGGCCTCCGCAAGCAGCATGATGACTGTAAAGCCCAGGAGGAATGTCCAGACCCGCCCGCCCAGGACCCGCACACAGCTCATGAAAACCAGCGACAGGCCGCCCCACAGAAACAGGAGTGATACAAAAATATTTCCTCCATCCTTGGTGGTGTAGGCATCCAGCGGATTCGTGGTCCAGGTTCCGATTTTGGGAGCATGTGAAACCAGGCCTGTCGCTGCCAGGATCAGGATCAGGACTCCAATCCACACCGACCACCAGTCCTCGGATTTGAGCGCAGAAACTTTTCCCCCGATTGGAATGAATTCTTCTGAAGTCGTCATAATGAAATCAGACTTTAAAACTGACGAATCTGTTTGTCACCCGGGGCAGCGGACCCGTGGCTTTCCCTATTCCGATGAGTAATGGCATGCCTTTCGGTGGCCTTACATCCACAAGGGACGATCACCCTTTATCCGAAGGGGCACATCATGCCGTGCCCCTACTCTCTCCGGTGATTGATCCCATCGATCGATCGGACTATCTTTTCCTCCATCCGATCCCCAATAACGCCTGAATTGAACAGCAGGCTTTGAGGATGCCATGAAAGGAAAGATTGCACAGAATGATTCCAGTAACTGGACGAAAAGGAATGTGGATAGCAGTGATGCTCATAATCCTGCCAGCCTTTCTGCCATTGGCCTCATGGGCGAATCAGGAACCTGAATCCATAGAAAGCCGTTGGCCACGAGAGATAGCGAGGCCGGGTGGAAAGATCGTCATCTACCAGCCTCAGCTTTTATCACTCAAAGACATCAGCTTGACTGCACGGACAGCGGTGGCTGTAACCCCGAAGGGCAGCGGCCAGCCGATTTTTGGCACCATCTGGATTACTGGGCGAATCCGCACAGACCGTGAAAACCGGCTGGTTCACTGTGAGAAATTTTTTATCACACAAGTGCGCTTTCCAGGTGCCACACGGGAGCAGAAAGTGCTTCTGCAGCAGATTCTGAAAGAGGAGGCGCCTCAAGGAGGAATCACCTTCTCTCTCGATGAGCTGGTGGCCATGCTGGAGCTGGCAGAAAGGTCCGAACAAACCTCCGAGCAGCTCGGAACCGCTCCGCCGGTGATTATTTCCACGACCTCTCCAACGATCCTGATCACACTGGATGGAGATCCCATCCTTCGGCCAGTACCTGGAAAGGGCCTCATGCGGGTGATAAACACCCCCTTTGCGATGGTTCAGGACACGGCTTCCGGGTTATTCTTTCTCCGAGCAGGTCAACAGTGGTGGAAAGCCCCGGCCTTCCAAGGCCCCTGGGAGGTTACAGAGGATCTGCCCGCCACTGTGTCTTCGCTTCTCCCTGCCCCGAAAAAGCCTGTTTTATCTTCCGGCCCGGACGGGCAGGAGATCCCCCGGATTGCTGTGGCCACAGAGCCGACCGAGCTGGTCGAACTCAGCGGTGAAGGGGAGCTGGGTTTTGTGGATGAAACAAAACTGTTCTATGTCGACAACTCAGACCGCGATATTTTTGTCGATGGAGACCAGCTTTATGTCCTTCTGTCCGGGCGCTGGTTCACAGCATCGTCAAAGAATGGCCCATGGTCTTATGTTCCACCGGTAAAGCTCCCGGAAGAGTTCAAAAAAATCCCAGCCACCTTCGAACGCAGCCATGTCCGTGTCCATATCGATGGAACCAGAGAAGCTCAGGAGGCCAGGCTTGACACCTCCATACCCCAGACGGCGGCCATCAAACGTTCCGACCAGAGCCTGAAAGTTTATTATGATGGAGTGCCACAATTCGATCCGGTGGTTGGAACTCCATTCATGTATGCCACCAACACCCCCTTTGATGTTCTCGAACAGAATGGGCACTACCATTGCTGTTTTGAGGGAGTCTGGTACGACTCGGACAGTACCGATGGGCCTTGGACTGTATCGACCTCAGTTCCCTCCGAGGTTTCGGGAATCCCCCCCCAGTGCCCACTCTATCCGGTCAAATTTGTGCACATTTATGACCACACAGAGGATGTGGTCTATGTTGGCTACACACCCGGATATCTCGGCTCATACATCCAGGATCAGGGTGTTGTTTTCGGGACAGGGCACCATTACCCATCCTGGTCCGGCAAGAAATATTTCCCGCATCAGGAGACTTATGGGTTTGCGGCTTTGTACGATCCCCTTTCAGGGAGCTGGATGTTTTCTCCCCCTCGGCTTGGGAAAGGGACCTGGGCAGACTCTGTCTTATCCGCACTCGAAGGTGGAGAAAAACCATGGCTCGGAGAGGAAGGCTGGTGGGGGATTGGAAATTATCCCGGGTTCGGTTCACACCTCAGGCCCCTTCTTGTCGCCAAAGATGAAATATCCATGCCGACCACCGAGCTCGACAACCTGTATCTTCACCAGAAGCAACGGCTTGCGCAGGCATCCTGGGGCGGCCGCCTTCAGCGCGTGCCGGGGGGTGGCAACGAGGTTTGGGATAACGATAAGTTGCCGGCAACTCCAAAGGCGGAGAGCTCCGCAGCATCACCAGGAGATGGGTCTGAGGCTGATGCAGCCATTCTCGGGAAAAGTTCAGATGAACGATGGGAAAGCCTGAAACGCCTGTCGCAGGCTGAGCAGGAATCCCGGGAGGCCCAGGCGGCGGCCCGAAACAGCACAGCGGCGGTGACCGGCGACCTTTATACAGACGAAGAGGGAAATGTCTATCACCAGGGAGATCATGGGTGGGAGAGCGTTGGTGGCAGCTCGGAAAGCCAGGCGGAAGAAAGCGCCAGAATTTCCAGCCGTAAGAAGGATCTGGACCGGGAATGTGACTCCCGGAAACGTGGCGTGAACCGGCGCCGTGACCTCATCCACAGCACAGGCCGGATGAGCCGTTCACGTGGGTTCGGCTCAGGCCTCGAGTACGAGAGCGCCTCGGATTTCTATGATGAAATGGGTTTTATCCGAATCCCGGCCTTTGGCCAGTAGCAGGGAATCGAGATTCACTTTTGTTGTGCCGCCAGTCCCTGAGAGGTTCCACATCAGGCGATCTGGGCGCTGCTTTCGGAATGGCGGTCGAAGGCGAAGAGGACCTTGAACTGCTCTTCGCACAGCCTTCGATAAAGACCATCCTGTTCCAGAAGGGAGCCATGGGTTCCGGTCTCCCGGATATGCCCCTCTTCGAGGACAATAATCCGGTCGGCATTCATCACTGTGGAGAGACGGTGCGCGATGATGAGAGTCGTGCGCCCGATGAGCAGTTGTGACAGTGCCTTTGAGATGGCATTTTCGGATTCACTGTCGAGCGCAGAGGTGGCTTCATCGAGGATCAGGATGGGCGGATCCTTCAGAAAGGCCCGTGCGATGGCGATGCGCTGTTTCTGCCCGCCGGACAGTCCTGTCCCTTTTTCACCCACCAGTGTTTCGTATCCATCAGGCAGGGCAATGATGAAATCATGGGCATTCGCTGCCTGGGCAGCCTGCCGGACCTGTTCCTGAGTCGCGGAAGGGTTCCCATACAGGATGTTCTCTTCGATGGTGCCGCTGAAGAGGATCACCTCCTGGGGAATCAGTCCGATCTGGTCGCGGAGAGATTTGACCCGGATATCCCGGATATCGTTCCCATCAAGAAAAATCTGCCCCTGGGAGATATCGAAGAAACGCGGGATCAACGAAACCAGGGATGATTTTCCTGCGCCACTCGGGCCGACCAGTGCAACTGTTGAATGAGGTTCGATGATCAGGTTGACATCCTTGAGGATGGGTGAACCTGGGGAATATTCAAACCACACATCCCGGAATTCGATCCGCCCCCGGACAGACTGGATATCACCTGCCCCCGGCCGGTCGACAATGTCCGGGACGACATCGAAAATTTCAAAAATTCTTTCCATGGCGGCGAGTGAGTTCTGAACGACAACATTCAAGTCGGCAAACCTTGTCAATGGTGTCTGGAATTGTGGAATGAGCAGAAGAAAGCTGGTCAATTCGCCTGGGCTAAGCCCTGCCTGGCGGGTTGTCATGCCACCTGCCGAATCGAGATGGACTGTGTGGAGCACCCGGGAAGCCCCCACCCAGAGAACCAGGAGCGGCGCAATGACACTGAAGGAATGGAATATGGCATGAAAAAAAGCGCTGAAACGGGCATTCGAGATCTGCTCATGGTAAAGCTCGAGGTTCCCTGAAAGAAAGCGCCGCTGTTCTTTTCGCTCCCCATTGAATGCCTGGACAATCGCCATACCGGTGAGTTTTTCATGAACATGCCCACTCATCTCAGCCAGCCTTTGCTGCATCTGAAGGCTGGATTCTTTGATACGGGGATTGAAGTATCGGAAACAGAAGAATTGGAACGGAATCAATGCAAAGACCAGCAGTGCCAGTTGCCTGTCCTGGTAAAGCATGATTCCGCCGATCAGGACAGCAGTCACGGCATCCATCCAGATATTGGTGCAGGCCGACCCGATGAAGTTTCGGGCCAGCTCGATATCACTGAACAGCCTCGAGAGCAGAGAGCCTGTCCTTTCGCGGGAATAGAAGCTGAGAGAAAGGCGCTGCATGTGCTGAAAGAGCGCCACACGCAGGCCAAGAATGCCGAGATATTGCGCTTTAGAGGCCAGGTAATGGCGGAAAAAAACACCGATCCCACAAAGCATGAATCCCGCAGCCAATCCGCTGCAGATCCAGTGGATCGAGTGTTGTTTATCTTCCAGTGTCATGCTGCCGGATTGCAGGACACCATCCACAATCATCCCCGCAGCGACCGACCAGACCACCGGCATACCGAATTTGACGACACCGAGCAGGGTCGCACCGGCCAGCAGCAGGAGGTGAGGTCTGACATACCCGAGGAAACGGCGAAGCGGACTGGATGCGATGAAGAGAGATGCAAAAACTCCTGGATGAACCAACCTGGAACCATGAACAGCCGATCGTGAACCGGTCAATGACTGAAAAATCCCCCAAACATTAACTTACCAGCACAAATTTTATTATAACCAGCTGAATATGGTGGATGGAAGGAGCATCGAGATGCTTGACACCCGATCCAAAGGAAGGTTATCTACATTCCAAAAGGAATCATTCATGAACACGACGGTCATCCTGTTGCTGGTGCTGAGCCAGATTCCTGCTGGAGGCAAAAGCCCGCTTCTGGTCACTCGGGAACCTCTTTATATCGCCAGGGTCCAGTATTACGGAGGGGATTACTACACCGACCCGACCGCACTGCCGAATCTGGCGGCATTTGCCAGCGAAAAGACCGGCACAACCTGGAAGCCGCTGGATGGTTCGGCCACCCTGCTCGATCCGAAACTGAGTTCGTATCCAGTGTTGTACCTCACAGGGCATGGAGATATCCAGTTCAAGAATGCCGAGATCCTGGCTTTACGACAATACCTGGAGGAGGGTGGGTCCCTGCTGGTCAACGATAATGGGCCGGCGCGCAGCGGAAACTCCATCGATGCAGCCTTTCGGCGAGAAATCGCCCGGGTTCTTCCAGACCATCCATTGATTGAACTCCCAAAGGATCATCCTGTATTCAGCTGCTATTTCCAGTTCCCGGATGGCATCCCGCAAATCCATCGCCATGATGAAGAGCAGCCTCCAAGGTTATACGGGATATATGTCCGTGAGCGCCTGGCGGTGCTGTATGACTGGAACAGTGACATCGGCAATGGCTGGGAGGATCCACAAGTTCATAAAGACCCCGAAGAGAAACGCCGGGAAGCTCTCCGGATGGGTACCAACCTTCTGATGTATGCCCTGCTTCAATAGAAAATCATTCGGTTGAAGATGCAATATGATTGATCCTGTCTACCTCTGCCTGAGAGAGCGGATAATCGACAGCCTCGACAATCTCATCCAGCTGCATGGCATTGCGCGCCCCACAGATCGCGCAGGTCAGGCCCGGTTGAGCCAGCACCCAACTGACAGACAGCTGGGTCACTGTACACTCCCGCTTCTCGGCAAACTCTTTTAGCTGGTCGATGATCCGCAGGTTTCTCTGGAAGGCCTCCTCGGTGAAATCCGGATGATCGCGGCGGTGGTCGCCCTCCGGGAATTGCGACTGGGAGTCAAACTTCCCGGTCAGAAGCCCGGAGGCAAGCGGGCTGTAGGCCAGAACACCGATCTCATTCTCATCGCAGAATGGAAGCACTTCCGCCTCGATTTCACGGTGAAGGAGGTTATAAAGGGGCTGAATGGATTCGTACCGTGCCGTGTCAAGAGCGACTTCGAGATCCCTGATCCCGAAGTTCGAGAGGCCGCCATAACGGATCTTGCCTTCCTTCTGGAGTTCCATGAGCGCCTCCATGGGTTCAGACACCGGGGTTTTGTTGTCCGGCCAGTGGATCTGATAGAGGTCGATCACCTCCCGTTTGAGGCGTTTGAGAGATGCTTCACAAGCCCGCTTGAGGTATGCCTTCTCATTGGAGACTCCAGTCATCCACTTATCATCGAACAGAACCGCTCCCTTGGTGGCAATATAAACATCCGACTGGCCCTCCAATCCCCTGGCCACGACTGATTCGGATCGCCCGCCGCCATAGATATCGGCTGTATCGAAAAAGTTGATGCCTGCATCCAGTGCAGCATGAATGGCTTCTATGGATTCATCATCATCGGATTTTCCCCACCACCAGCCACCAAACGCCCAGGTGCCGAAGCAGATTCGGCTGACCCGCATGTCCGAACGGCCCAACTGAAGATAATCCATTGTCCCTCTCCTCCCTTTTACAAGATTCCCGAACGAGATCCATGCTTCGTGAAAAAACCCCTGCCATGCTTTTCAGGGGCTGGAAATGAAAAAAGTCTAGACGATCCATGAATTGGATAACAGAAGAAAAGGAAATTGTGGAAACCATTCCTTTCTGTTTCTCTGAAGTGTTGTTATGATGATCGTTGATCCGGGAGTTGGCTTTGAAGGGCAGCCCCCCCTCACTACCCTTGATTTTGAATGATCGAGCCTGAAGGAGGATATCCATCATGAATCGCCGCGAATTTCTGAAAACAGCCGCTGTCAGCACTGCTGTGCTGCAGATGAATCACGGCATAGGTGCCGATCCTGTCTATGCTCAGTCCTCATCATTTCCGAAACGGGAGTTCGGGCGTACCGGAGAAAAGATTTCAATCATCGGATTCGGTGGAATTGTCGTCACCGATCAGGAACAAGCCGATGCCAACCGTTATGTCGCTGAAGCAGTGGAGCGTGGGATCAATTATTTCGATGTGGCCCCCACTTATGGAGATGCGGAAATCAAGCTCGGGCCTGCCCTCGAACCTTACCGTAAAGGTGTATTCCTGGCCTGCAAAACCACCGAAAGAACCCGGGAGAAAGCCGAAGCGGAACTGCAACGGTCCCTGGAAAGGCTGCGCACCGATCATTTCGATCTTTATCAGCTGCATGGCCTGGTCGATGTGGCCAAGGATGTGGATGTTGCTTTTGGAAAAGGGGGAGCCATGGAGCTGTTCATCGAGGCCAGGAAAAGTGGAAAAATCCGTCACATTGGCTTCTCGGTTCATTCAGTTGAAGCCGCCCTGGCTGCGATGGACCGTTTCGATTTCGACTCGATCCTTTTCCCGGTCAATTTCGCCTGCTATTCCAAGGGGGATTTCGGACCTCAGATCATGAAGAAGGCCAGAGAGAAAGGGATGGCATGTCTGGCGCTGAAGGCACTGGCACGGCAGAAATGGCCGGACAATGACCCCGCACGCGCTGCTTATCCCAAGTGCTGGTACCAACCCCTGTCCGATCAGCGCGAGATGGATTTGGGTTTGAGGTTCACACTCAGCCAGCCGATTGTTGCCGCGATCCCTCCCGGAGAGATCGACCTGTTCCGGAAGGCGATGGACATTGCACAGTCATTCAAACCGATCACGGAGGGGGAGCTCGAGGAGCTCTACCAGCTGGCTTCGAGCCTGAATCCGATATTCAGTGTGGCATGACATTAAAAAGGGGCGGTCTGGAAGGATCGCCCCTTTCATGGTTTTAATCTCGAGGGTTTCTCTAGCCGGCTTTTTGAAGGGATAAATCCGGCGATGGACCGACATCCGGCCAGCCTGGTCATCGGGCTGCAGATTCTCCCAGTTGAAAAACAGGCGCCCCCAGTCGCTGTGCAGTGCCTCTTCGACACGCTCCTTGCCGATAAAGGGGTACCAGTAGTAATCATGGTACGCAATGCTCGCGACATACGCCCAGGGAGCCAGCCAGGTCTTCAAAGACCATTCGACCGGGCGTTTCAAGCCACCCCAGTAAATCTTATGCTGCATCCGGCTGGCGAAGGTCATCTTCTGGTATGGCCCGACAAAATGCCAGTTTTCACCAGCGACATCCGGATCGCCAACCACCTCAATTTCTTTCGGGTCGCCGACACCAAGGCCCATGTCATGAGAAAGCCGGATAAACTTGATTTCATCAAGCGGCTTGAATCCCATCAGGCTGGCCGACATGGCATCGATGGCAACCTGGTCGGCAGAGGCGAGAATGACATTTTTCACATGGGGGACCATGCAGCGCGGTCCCGGGCCATCACCGGCGAATGTTCCATCCATGACCGCGAACACACCGGTGTGGATTTTTTTCTGGATCATGAGCAAGTCCACCAGAGTTTCATGGATGACCTCATGGGTCCAGTGGCGTTTCTCATTCAACAGGCCACCAAAAGCATTCTTCATCGCTCCCGTCATGGTGGTGAAAACATGAGTTTTCACTGTGGGCAGATGGATGATGTTTTCTCCGATAAAACGTTTTAGGAATATGGAACCCATTCGGATAAACCTTATTTAAAACCAGAAACTTGGAAGCAACCTCCGCACCGACAGCATCACGGACATTGATCCAGGGTTCGTTTTCATAAAGGTGGACATTCCCGATGCCATGCTTCTGAACCACCGGGAGATGCTTGTTAAGGACCTCGCCTTTTTTGGAGGAAACCACAACAGTCCGGTTGTGGCAGGCATGAATTTTATCACGGCTGTAACCCCTGTTGAGCAATGCACGGATCACTCCTTCGAGCTGCCAGGGGGTTGTCGAGCAGGCTGGGTAGAAGTGATGCCAGCTGATGTTGACCTTCAAGGCTGTTTCGGTTGTTTTTGGGAGGGTGTCCTCGACACCGGCAAGAGTCATGGCGCGCTGAACATCGGCCAGATAAGTCCGTGGACTTGTTCGAACCACAGCAACTTTAGATCGAGACATGATACCACCTTTCTGTATTCGATCTTTCGAACACTCTTATTTTTCTGTCAACAAAGATAATCGGCCTCCGCAATACATAATTAAACCTGAATCGATAAGGCAAGTCGAGGGTGTCAGTTTTAACCTACCCTTGCGAAGGTGAGGAAGTAACGCATAATCCGCTTGAAGGAGATGCATTCGATACCGGCTCTATGAATTATTCGATCGGAATTCTATTCCTCTTTATACTGACCATAGTCGGATTCCTGTTCAGATCAAGGTATCTGGATCGGCCACTTTCCGGCAGGTACCGTTTCGGCCTGGCACTCCTTCAGGCGATCCCTCTTCTTCTTCTCGCCTGGCTGCTGATCGATCCCCGTTTCCATGGCGGCTACAAGGAGACCCTGACAAAGGTGATCGCGCTGGTGGTGGACGACTCCCCCAGCATGTCTCTTTCCGATGATGAATCCGGAGGGACACGCCTCGAAGCGGCAGAGAAGTGGGTCGAGGACATACAGAGGGATTGGCAGGAAGAGCCGCATCAGGCGCAGATATCAGCTTTCCGAACCAGCCAGCTGGTTCCCGCCGGTGTTTCTGCCTCAGATTATGCAGCGGTGATTGAAGGCCTCCTTCAGAAGATTCAACCGGACCGTCTGGCTTCGGTCATTCTCATCGGAGATGGCCAGCATCATGGGCCACAGTCCCCGGTTCTCGCAGCCGACAGCTCGGTGTTCCAATGAATACTGTTGGAATCGGAGCGGCCCAAAAATCAGAGTTCATCCAGGCCCGCTGGATTGAGGCGCCGGGCGAAGTGGCCCCCGGAACTCCATTCCTGTCACGCTGGCAGGTGGAATCCGATACAACCGAGCCTGTGGCGGCGGAGGTTCATATCACCTTTGCTTCCGATGAGGTTCTCTCTCGCGATATTTCACTGGAACCGGCCCATTCGATGCAGGAGGATTGGATTGGCTTGCGGTCAGTCAAGAGCGGAATGCACCTCCTCAGGCTGGTTGTAAACTCGAAGCGAACCGGCGAATTGATCACACAGGCCACTGCAAGCATCCATGTCGAAGCCTCAACTCCGAGCATCCTGATCCTGGAGAGCGAACCCTCAAGGCTGGCTCAGTCGTTCAGCCAGGCGGTCCTCCATAACGGCCGATACCGCATCCTACGGCCGGTGAGCCTGGGAGATGGGAGCGGGATACTGTGGGATCTTTTCCGCAGTGACGCAGAAAGCGAGGCGAAAGCACCCTGGTCTCATGAGAAAATGGTTCGATTGGATCCTTCCCATTGGGAAGCCTTGCTCGAAGAAACCCTTCCGAATATCAACATGCTGGTGCTCGGTAAAAATCCACTGGGAAGGATGCCGGCGAAATGGCTGGAGGTGCTTGAACAACACTTTCAATCGAATCGAACCGGGTTGCTGGCGCTCCCGGGAGCGGAAAGCCTTGCCCCTCGTGTCCAGGAAGGGGGGCTGAAAGAGGTACTGGTGCTGATGGAACAACGTTCCCCCAGCCTCAGGGCTTTGGATCTCTCGTTTCCGGAAGACAGTCGGAATCATCCCTCCCTGGCTCCGATCTGGTCCCTGATTTCACGTCCACTGCAGATTGGCCCAGACAAGTTTTTTGACCAGAGGCCCCCTTATTCGACACTTTTAGTCAGCGACCCTTCCGAGAAGCCATTGGTTCTGGAAACACGAATGGGGCTGAGCCATGCCATCCTGGTTGCGCCGGAAAATCTGTGGACACTGGCTGCTTTTGGAGGAGGAAGCGAAGGCACAGGAACTTCACTTCTGGAGGGGTTGTGGCTCGGAGTGGCGGATTATCTCGCAGGTTATTCAATTCCACGAAAAATCAAGGTCGAGGCGCATCCCAATCCAGGTGTCGTCGGGCAGCAGATCAAGGTCATTGTCCAGGATCCCTCCATCACCCCCGGGCCACCCTTGTCAGGCCTGGAAGTCAAGGCAACAGATGGGCAGTGGCAGGTTCTGCCTCTCTCACCCGATCCAGACTGGGCTGGGCTGGGCAGCACCACATGGTATGCCCGGCAGGCGGGAGACTATACCATGCGTTATGCCCGGCAGGATTCTCATTCAATCCAGATCAGGGTCCTGGATCAGTCTCCAGAATCCAGCGACCGGCTGTTGAATGAATCCCTTCTTCGAGACCTTGCCGAATCCACCGGAGGGCAGTATGCCATGTTTGCGGATCGTGCCCGGATCATGTCCGATATAGATTTTCCCCCGCTGACTGTTCAACGTTCTGGTTCATTCCCACTTCGCCATGATCTCCGTTTTGGGGCGGGCCTCGCGATTCTGTTTTGTCTGGGCTGGGGAATCAGGAGGCTTCTATCCTTGCCGTGAGAAAAGCGCGACAGCCGGTCCAGGCTCCCATCCGAGTTCGATTCTTCAGTGTGGTTTTTGGCAGTCTTGAGAGGTTTCTGGAAATCTCGCTGATAGCTGCCATGCTGTTGATCAGTGTTGTAGTCCATTACTGGACTCCCTCATCGATCACTGCCAAGGATTATTATGCCGCATGGTTCGGGTTGTTTTTCCTGTTATCGGGAGGCTTTCTTTTCTTTCGACAAAAGGAATGGCGAAACCGGTCTGCATGGATTTTTATCCCTTTGCTCCTGTATGTTCTGTATGCGGTTATCCGGGTTTTCTTCTCACCATACCCGGTAAGATCCTGGGAATCCCTCCGACTGACCCTGGGAAGCATGGCTCCGCTGATCCCGGCATATCTGCTGGCACAAAATCCAAGATCGCTGCGAAAGTTGTTATTCGCTTTTACTTTCATTGTGTGGCTGGTGTGTCTGTATGGAGTGCTGCAGTTCATATCGCAGAATATCCCCGATTCCATGGCCTGGGGCAGGAGGATCGATCCGATCACCTGGTCTTGGAACAAGGCTCCCTTGATCGGCGATATCCTGAAGTTTCTTGAAACCGACATGAGTTATTTCCAATGGGAAAAATTCCCGGGAATGCTGGGATTGAACCGCAGTTATTCGACCTTTGGGAACCCCACTTATTTTGCGGGTTTCCTGGTCCTGCTGGTGCCAATAATTCTGGGGATTGGGTTCAGCCGGATTCATTCAGGCAAATCCTCCTGGAAAGCATTTCTCCATCTGATTCCCGTGATGATGGGGCTGGCAGTGACCTTAAGCAAAGGCGCTATTCTGGGAGCCTTTGGTGGGGTGGCGCAGTTTCTGATGTTTCTCGGGATTTCACCCAGCTCCAGGATTCACCCCACAGTCCGAAAAATATGCCGGGTTGTTTCGCCCCTGATGCTGATTGCAACCTGGATTCTTCTGGGGGGGATATTCCTCCTGGCAGGAGAATCAACAGATGAAGCGGCCTCTCAGTCTAAATTACAGTCGGTTGAAGTCCGTTCAATGACCTACTCAACAACCGCTGCCATGATCCGGGATCATCTCCTCTTCGGGGTTGGCCCTGGAAATTTCGCTGTGTTCTTTCCGGATTACATGAAATGGTCCGAGACTGAATCTTATGGCTGGTCCGAGTCACCCGAAGATAAGGTGATGGAACATGCCCATAATGAATTCATCGAGGTGCTGGTTGACCTGGGGTTCGTTGGATTCATGCTGCTGATTACTTTCTGGGGAGCTTTTGTTTTGCTGGCATGGAAGGCCTGGCAGGATGGATCCAGCCTGCCGGAATCCTGGTGGCTGGCAGGTTTTCTGTCCGCAGTATTTGCCGGATTGTGTGAAAACATGACATCGGTCAGCCTGCGCTGGACCCCCAGTGCCTGGAATTTCTGGCTGGCCGCTGGGTTCGCAGCCGGGCTGGCCGGGTATCTTTACAAGAAACAGCCAGGTCAAACTGAAACTCCGGCTGTTCAGGGAAGGTATGTGAAAACTGCCCTTTTCTCAGCTCTCGCTTTGACCACCCTTTTATTTATACCTGCCTCCTCACGATTCATGTCGGACTGGTATTATGTGGGCGGGAGGCAGGGGCAGAAGCAGGGGAGGCCTGAAACTGAATCGCTGCTGGTCCGATCCATTGAGCTGGATCCGTATGCGGTCGCTTCGCATTACCTGCTGGGAGGACTGCTCTATGAAAATGGCCGTTATGGTGATGCCATCGAGCATTTTGAAAAAGGTCCGCCAGCTCCGAGGGGATGTGGTTGTAGTCACTGAAAACCTGGCGACATCGTATTTCAAAATCTCATCGGAATCATCCAACGAATCGGACCGCCAGATGGCGATGCTTCAGGCGGTTGATTATTATGAGGAGAGCCTGAAAAGGCATCCCACTTATGCCCGTCTGCAGGATTATCTCTCACGCTGTTATCAGAGAATCGGATTCGACCGGCGTGCACGCGATTACCGCCTGAAATCCATCGAGCTCTATGAGAAATGGTTCGCCTGGGGCAAGAGCTATCCCAGACCCAATTATGCCCTGGATTTGGGGAAGAACTACATCGCCGAAAAAGAATATGAAAAATCATTCTGGATCCTTCGCAATGTCATCACCTGGAAGGGGGATCCGGCACGGCTCAAAGGGGCATTGGATTCTTTATTCAAGGCGATTCCGGAGCTGCAACCTCGCTGGGATCACGAGATTCAGTTACTGCAGGAAAAAGCCGCTTCCGAGCTGATGAAATAATCAGGATCCTGAAGCGGTATCACACCACAGCCAGGTCCAAAGCCCCACTGACACCGAAAACAGAATCGCACCGACCGCCTGGTGGGAGGTCGGAATCAAAGTTTCCCAGGCGGCATAAGGTTCTCCCTGAACATGCAGGAGGGTCGCGATCAAAGCACCTAACCCAAGCAGAATCTGCAATCCGGAAACCACCGAAAGCCATCTTCCAAAACGCTGGATGAGGTGCTGGCCCGAATAAAAGGCATTCGTCCGGACTGTGATCGTAATGGCCAGCATGACCACAATCGAAGCAACCAGGATGTGGTAGGTAAGCCCCATCGCAAAGTGGCGCTGCAATGCCCCCAGGATCACCTGAAAAAGGACCAGAAATATCATCCCGCCTGAGAGCCAGCGGTCGATAGAACGCGAACCACTGACAGCCGGAACTCGCCCTTTTTTCCAGACACTCGATGCAACGACAGCCAGGACTGTCATCAGGCCAAGGAAAAACTGGCCCAGCACTCCATGGACCAATGCCAGGGTCAGGCTGGGTGCGACTTCTTCCGGAGAAGTGGCCAGTGTGAATTTTCCTGTAACCCGCAAGCCGCCTAGAATCCCCTGCACGATAACGACAGCGAGCACGAGGAGAGAAAAGTTTTTTACCCATTTGCGTTGATCGACACGGAAAAGATGAAAGGTGATCACCAGGGTGGTGATGCCGACCAGAGAACCGAATAAACGATGGGCATGCTCATAATAAATTCCACCGGTCATGCGTGACAGGGGATAGAGAAACATGTTGTAGCCGAAAGAATTGGGCCAATCGACCACCGCCAAACCGGCATCATTGCTGGTGACAAGACCCCCGACAATGATGAGCAGGAATGTGGCTGCAACACCCACCACAACCAGCAGCCCGGTCCAGTCAGGGTGAACCGAGGCCAACCTTTTCCTGGCTCCAATCACCCCTCCAGCCAGGCCCAGGGCTGCCGCCAGCAGAAACCAGCCCGGAAGCCACAATAAAGCCGCCGGGTGAACCTGGTTCGGGCTATCGCCAGAAAGCAGGCTCCCGAGGATCAAAAGGTTCAGCAATGCTGCGGTTAAAGCGGTGTAGACCCCGCCACGCCACCCTCTGGATGTGAGCCTGCCGGAAAGATAACCACCCGCCAGAAGAATCAGGAGCATCAGGGCCAGAACCAGCTGGCTGGGTAACATGACCGCTGGCAGGCGGCACAGATAGCCCGCCAGCCACATCCCCACAGTCGTTCCAAAGCCGAGCGCAAACAGGTCGGCATATCCCTGTTCATTTTCATTCGAAGTCATTCTGTTATCCATAAAATGGGGAATTCCTTTTCCTGGTTGTCGAGAAGGCCAAACAGTCCTATCATAACCAATCTTGGGGGCGGAATAAAACTCATCCGTCCCAGGATCGTTTCTAAAAGCAGGAATTCATGAGCACACCATCCCCTGGAAAAATTATTTCGATCTATCTGGAGCTGGCCAAATCACGATTGACCGGCCTGGTTGCATTGACAGCAGTCGGCGGCTTTTTGCTGGCATCGCGAAATGACGTTTTGAATTGGAGCCTGTTGTTCTGGACAACCCTGGGAACCACACTCGCCAGCGGGGGGGCCAACGGCCTCAACCAGTGGTGGGAGGTTTTTCCGGACAGCCTGATGAAACGCACCCGCAACCGCCCGGTCCCTTCCAGGCGGATTTCTCGTGCTCACGCCTTTATCTGGGCATTAACAACCGCGCTTGCGGGCATTCTGATGCTGGCTGTATTTGTCAATACGATTACCGCCTTGCTGGGAGTGCTGACTGTCTTCCTGTATGTCCTGGTCTATACGCCACTCAAAAAAAGGACCTCCCTGTGCACCCTGGTGGGTGCAGTGTGCGGGGCCATTCCGCCACTGATGGGATGGACCGGAGCGACGAATGAACTGGGTGCCGGCGGATGGATCCTGGCGGCAATCCTGTTCGTCTGGCAAATCCCACACTTCCTCGCGCTGGCCTGGATGTATCGCCAGGACTACAGCGATGGCGGATTCAGGATGCTGCCGGCCATCGACCCGAATGGAGCATTGACCTGCACTGCCATTATTCTGTACTCCTGTGCGCTGCTGCCGGTTGGAGCCTGCCTGTCGCTGGTGGGAGTCACAGGCTGGTTTTATACCCTCGGCTCCATTTTCCTCGGCCTGATGATGCTGTCGCCAGGTTTGAAATTCAGCCAGACACGCAATGATCGAGAGGCACGGCGGCTTTTTTTCGCCAGCCTGGCCTACCTGTCCCTGCTGATTGGTTTTATAGCCTTGGACCAGGCTATCCCTCCGCTGTCATCACCGGCTGTGGCGACTGTAGTCATCGAGCATTGACCCGCTCAAAGAATCTGCCAATGGATTCCCGCTTTCGCGGGAATGACAATGGCGGGAGCGGGAATGACAATGGCGGGAGCGGGAATGACAATGGTGGGAGCGGGGTGGACGGAATCCCCCTGCTTGACCGACTTCCGGCTCTCCTCTCATCCGGCATTACCAGTAGAGAGCCATATACTGGTTTTCGGGGTCATTCAATTGCCGCCAGGATAAAACCTCAGACATACCACCCCAGAGATCCCCCATCGACTATCGGAGGTTCTTCAGGTGGGGGAGGTAACAGCCCGCGCTTATCCAGTTCGGCAAGCTGAATCTGAATGTAATCTTCAGCACGCTGATTTTCTTTAATGGGGTTGCAGATGGAACGCAATTCCCCTTCGAGTTCGGAGAGTTTTTCGGGATGAGTTGAAGCCAGATTGTGAAGCTCATCGGGATCATCGGCCAGATTGAACAACTGGTGGGATGCAGCAATGCAATAATGCAGTTTCCAATCCCCTTTGCGGATCAGGTAGCTGCTGGCGCGGGTGCCATGGCCATGGTACTCCGAGAAAACAACCCGGCCCGGATCATTGACGGGAATTTCCGGGAGCGGAGTTCCCTGCCACCCATCGGGGCGTTCACGAAGTTTTCCGGTGGCATGAAAGAAAGTGGCCTGGAGGTCATGCAGATCCACCGGTGTTTCAACCACCTGGCCTTTCGGAAATCCGGGGCCGGCCACGACCATCGGGATTCGGGCCGAATCTTCATACAGGGAGCATTTCCACCACATTCCGAACTTCCCAAGCATCTCTCCATGATCGGATGTGTAGGCAAAGATGGTTTGATCAGACAGGCCGGACTCATCGAGGGCAGCGAGCAATCGGCCGACCTGCTGGTCCATGAAAGTGACACACCCATAATAACCCTGCCTTAGCCCTCGAACCTGTTCCTCAGTAAATCGATCAGTCTGGAAATGAGCGCGGAGGTCGAGAGCATAGGGGTGGTTGGCGGAATCCACTGTGCCATCAAATCTGGGGAGGTCGTGGCGGGCCTGGTATTTATCCCACAGATCCTGAGTGACCTTGTGGGGAAAATGGGGGCGAATGCCATTCACGACACAGACCCAGGGCTGTGTGAGAGATGGAGCGGTTTCCCGCAGCCAGTGAATCGCCTCATCCACACGTTGAATATCATATTCGAAATTCTTCGGATCCACCCCATATTGCCTGGCTGCCACGGGGCTTCCAGGGTTAATTGCCAGCGGCTGGCGGGATATATACGGGTTCGGCTGGAGACGTTCTCCAGGCGAGATCACCTCAGAAAAGCCGAGGCGGACGCCATCATTGTAAAAGTCGGTCTTCCCGATGTTGACAGTATGCACACCCGCCTGTGCGAGAATGTGCCCATAGCTGGGAAAGGTGGCTTTGAAAAGATTGCAGTTGCTGTAGGTCTGTATCTGATGAACCCGCTGCCCGGCACAGAATGCGGAGCGTGATGGGTGGCAGACCGGGGATGGGCAGTATGTATTGGAAAATACGACTCCACGCTCGGCGAGTTTTTCAAGATTTGGAGTTTCAACAAACCGATAACGGCCAAGGCCGGAGAAATAAGGGTTATGTTCATCCGACATAAAGACCAGAACATTGCTGGCTTCGGTCTGCTGTTTCCGTGATAAAACAAAAGGAGACTTGCGCAGCCCCATGGAGGTGCATCCACTGGCTGTGGCGGTCAGGAGTGAAGCCCCCGCACCCTGCAGGAACTTTCGACGAGAGGTTTTTCGATCTGTCGCTACTTGTACAATCCCCACAATTCCTCGGATACCGCACTGGTGCCAAGAGGAATTTGTACAACATTTGAGACGCCCGATACATTCCCTGAATCATCGATAGTCCGCAAAGCGGCATAGATCACTTCAGTGTCTTCAGGAATTTCATCGATTTGAACGGACTGAGGAGTGCCGGCTGGGGCGGGATTCGGTCCGGGAACAATCTGGGCCTGGCGGAACTCCATCAGGGTGGTGATCGGGGTCAGAGACCACCGGAAATCATAGGACTTCGCAGTTCCATCCACGCCATCATCGCCCGGCGCGCTCCAGAGCAGGGCCGCTCTCAGGTTTCCGACCGACTGGATTCGCAAGTCTGTGATTGAAGCTGGCGGGATGATATCTGCCGGGCCATTGATGCCACTGGCCGAATTTGACCAGGCGGTGTGTCCCGCATCATCCTCGATCTTCAGGAGAAAATACAGGGTTGTTTCAGCCGGGAGGTCTGGGGGTGTAAACTGTTCAACAGTTCCGGGGGATCGGGGAAACGCCAGGTTTCTGACCGGAATTCCTGTGGCAAAATTATCTGGTGTCAGGGGTTCTGTTGAATATCTCATATCATACAGATTCGCCATCCCGCTCATTCCATCATCGCCGGGAGCGGTCCAGGACAGTGTCATGCGGTCATCGACAATCGACTCAATCAACAGGTCATCGACTCCGGCTGGAGCGGTCACATCCTGAACAAGGGCGCCGGCGGCACCAGGGAATGTCTGGATTCTGTAGGTCATGGTTGCATTTGTAATGGATGGCCCATGCCCGGATGACAGACAGCTGATTATCAGCGCCGCATGGTTATCACCCCCGGGGATATTGAATGTCCCGAAACCTTGCGGACTGAGCTGGACCGGGTCTTCGCGGAGCAGGTTGTAGGTCACATCCGGGAATGAGCCGACCTGCTGCAGGGCCGCATAAGTGACTCGAACTCGATAGTCCCCATCGACTTCGATGGTTCCATGGAAGGGCTGGCCTGCTTCTCCAGCTGCTCTCTGCAGGAGGTAATACTCATGTGTCCAGACCGGAAGGAATGCTTCAAACTCCGGGACATTGAACGATTTCAGGCGGAGTGTGAAAAAGATCGGCATCAGGTCCTGGAGCCCGACGCTTTCATACAGGATGCGCCAGTAGGGGGGGGATTTTTCGAAGGAATACGAATAATCACCACTGCTGGTATCCAGCATGTTGGCCATGCCCCAGTTGTGGAAGACCTCAGGAAAGGTGACCCCGGAATGTGACTGGAGGAAAGAATGAATGCCCTCGAGGCTGCGGAACTGACTGGAAGTGATCGCCTCGATCGCTGAATTTCCGCCATAGTGATCCCCGAGGTAACGCATGAAAAAATAGGATCCGCCATATTGCGAGAGAGTGTTATCCCAGGAGGTCAAACTGTCGGTTGGGCTGATCGCGAACATCTCCTTATGCTGGTCGGTGGTATCATCGAACTCACTGAGGAACATGGCATATTCCGAGCAGCCTTCATTGATCCAGACATCTTCGACCGGGTCACGCGCCCAGTGGAGCATGTGCTGGTATTCATGAGCGAAAAGCCCCAGAACCAGGGGATCGAGCTGGTTGGTAAACATATTACGGGTAACGAAATCTTTATTGATATAGATCATTTCCTGTTCATTGCTGTGACCGAGGTTCATGTAAAAGGCTTCGGAATCCGTGTACTGGTTGGCATCATCGAAGTATCCGGCGGCTGTTGCACCGAACATTGAAGTGCCAAGGAAAGTCGCAATGAGGATGGTGACACGGGGGTCTTCATCAAGGGCATCGGGAGGCATCCCGAAAACCGGGGTCATTTTTCCATAGATGGCGGATTCGAACTCGCTGACCATCTGGTCGAGCAGGTCGGAATCGATGCCGAGGCCCATTTCGACATACAGATAGGCATGGGGACTGATCCGGGCCAGCTCCGCGAAGGTGTAGGTTTTGTCCTCATTGGGGGACAGATATCCAAGGTTCGTGAAGTTGGTGAAATCGACTATCCAGAAGACTTCCATCTCACCCAGCTGTCTGATTTTTGGAACTGTTCCTTTCAGTTCTTTTCGTGTCTGATCCCGATCGGCCGGCAGTTCAAACAATGGGATGTCATGCTTGAGCCGGAAGTCCCTGAGGGCTGCGGTCGCATCGAACAGGCGCGGTTTTTCATCCGAATGAGCCTGGCTGTTGCCAATTGAAAACGCCAGCAGGAGTACGAGAAGGTATGAGAAACGATTTCCAGACATGACCTCTACCGTGTTTATGTATTTGCCTGACAGTGTATCAATAGAAATGCCAGCCGAAAGGTTTTTCTCCTCGGTTGGCGCAGGTCTCTCCTCGATCCGGGTGGCGGGACCGGGTGAATTTCCGGTTTGAATTCAATCTGTCCTATGGATTCACAGATCCTGTTGTCGAGCGGTAATACAGGGAACCCACACTGGCTGTTCCATTGGTTGGAGAATAGGCCACCGGCATCCGGACCGACCCACCATAAACACTGTTTTCAACCCCGGGGCCGAAGCCGGAATAGACAAATTCGTCCATCTTGAGCGGCCGGAGCATTCCAGCGACCGGGACCGGCGGATAAGGGAAAGTGCTGCCATTCCAGTCTCCATTTCCATAAGCCCCATTGTATTTGATTTTGGAATCCCGGTCGGCATACAGATAGGTCCGGTTTCCTGGAAGGTTGATATGCTCATCATGGCCGAGGTTGCCGGTTCTATTTTCGCCTGCAGCCGGAGCGAGGATATCATCGGGAATCCTGCTCAGGTATTTGACCGGTGATGTCAGGGGGTAAAGGACACACTCCATCGATCTTCCAGTCGGATGAACCGGGGAGCAACGAGGCATGATACTGCCCACATTGTTGAATTTTTGTTTCACACGATTCATTCCATCGAGTGTTTCCGCATCCCAGAAATCCACCAGAAGCACCCCCCGTTCCATGCGGAAGGCTTCTGTGGCAGTCGCCATGGTGCGCATCTCGGCATAGGACTTGGTGGTTTTTGCACGCAGCTGTGCCTCAAGGAAGTTGGGAAGCGCAATGGAGATCAGAATCAGGATGATCGCAATGACAATCAGCAGCTCGATCAGTGTGAAGCCTTTCCAATTCCCTCGATTGCCTGAGAAAAGCATACAATAACCCTCCAATTTCCCATCTTACGGAGCACAAAAGAAAAAACCATCTTCCTTTGACTTACTATATTGCCTACCAAAGGAAATGACTAGATTAACTGGGAGATGCAGGCTTTCTCATGTCAGGGTCTCGAAAAGGCACGCCATGCCGTGCCCCTGCCGAAATGACGATTAAGGGACGAGATCCTTCGGGCTGATCAGGTTGGCAAACAAACGAAAACCACCCGGAACACAGGCTCTCAGCTGGCGATAGAGCGCCAGAGAGGTGTAAATATACTCCCCCTTGCCATAGGTGGCATACAGAATCGCCCCCTTGAGCGGTTCTGACCCCGGGTCGGACATTGATACGATCTCCTGGTAATGGGAGTCATAAGTGTCCGGGAAATAAAGCCCCCTTTCCTGAACCCAGTTCGCCCAGTCCTGTTTTTCAATCACATTCGGATAGCGGAGAAGGGGATGCATCGGGTTCAGCGCAGTGACCGGGGCATCTTCACGAGTCACTCTGGAACCGGCCAGCTTCAATGGATAAGGGGCAAAGGGAGGATCGGCATCATTCCAGTCGAAGGATTTATGGTAGAACACAACCAGACGCCCTCCCTGCCTGACATAATCCAGAAGGCGGGGGTTTGCAGCCACCAGGTCTTTTCGTTCGAGATAACCCCGGATATCGACCAGGATGGCATCGAATCGGGTGAAATCTCCACGGAGCAGATCCGCCTCATTCAGGAGTGAGAAATCGACCCCGAGAGCCTTCAGGGCATCGGGCAGTGTCTGATCATAGGACTGGATCACTCCCACCTCGAGAGATTCAGGAACACGGACATCTGCGAGAACAACACTG
Source organism: Candidatus Hinthialibacteria bacterium OLB16 (assembly GCA_001567115.1). GTDB lineage: Bacteria > Hinthialibacterota > Hinthialibacteria > OLB16 > OLB16 > OLB16. Next base: position 43,732 of record LMZT01000115.1, read on the forward strand.
GCCTGGGCTTCGCAGGAATTCCCCTGGGAATTCAATACCGCTTTGACCGGATAGGTTCCCGGCTTGATCTTTGAATCCGGTGTCCATTCCACCCGGGTGGATGCACGCCGCGCCTGGCCAGGGTCAAGTTCAGTGCGCCGTTGGGTTCCATCCGGCAGCTGGACCACCAGTTCCGCGGTGGTTCCAGCCGCGGCATGGCGGGTCACTTCGATCCGAAATGGAGCGGATGGATCATTTTTTCCAGGCGGTGTCTTTTTTCGGGATGACGCCATCGGGAGAGGCACAAGGCTGACTGCCGGCTCGATCCTGATTTCCCATGGGACTGCGATTTCGATGCGCTTATCGAGGGAAACAGCCCCCCTGTTCCCATCCTTCCGGACCATCACGCGTGCTCGATCTGAGGCTGAAAAGGCTGCCTGCTGCGATAGAGATCCACCACTCCTGGTTGAGTGGGCAATGCATCTGATGCCGGCTTCACAAGGAAATGGGCTTCAGCCTGTTTGAATGGCCCGAGTGAGCCGGACTCCTGCTTGATCGGTGTCAGGAGCCACCCGGTCGGAACAGCCAGATCGAAGCTGTCGACAACAACCATCGCTGGCCCCTGGTTGTGGACAATCAGGCTGAATATCGATTCCTGGGCAGGAACCAGTGGATCCTCGGAACAGTGAACCTCCAGGCTCAATCCCCACATTTCACCTGGAATCTCCAACAGGGTTTCAGGCTTTATTGTGCTGCTGTCCGGGGAGGCTGAGAGAATTTCAACAGCCCTGTTCAGGGAGTGCTCGAAGCGGGAGGAGTCCTGCCCCAGAAATTTCATGGCATCCAGGATCGCATACTGAAAAGGGCCATTCGCTGTGTCCGAAGCAGGCAGGAGCTTCGAAAAAGCAGCCGCCGGTTCTTCGCTCTCGAGCCACCAGGCACCCTTCATGCCTTCAAAGAGATCGCGAAGAGGTTCAGAAAAATCTTTATCGAGGACGGATCTGAAGAAATTCTCCGGCTGGGTGATTCGGGCCTGATTCACCTGGTTCCAGATGCCTTTGACCCCCTGGGAACGGTGGCGAAGCAGGGCTTCCGATGCGATTTCCTGGTAAGCGACAGCCCGCAGGGGATCAATTTCGCCAACCGGCACACTGGCATCGAAAGGTTCTCCGGGAAGGCCCTCATGGTGGCGGACCTGCTGAAAGAAACGTTGAACCTTCCAGGGGAGCAGGCCTTCATCGCGGATCTGTCCGGTAAAGCATTCAGGGGATGCTGCCATCGGAATGGCCTGCACCGCCAGCCCGGCAATGGCCTGATGGTTGCCATGCCCAGTGCCGAAACGATGGTTCGTGATGAGAACATCGGGTTTTTCGATGCGCAGAATTCGGACCATTTCTTCCAGCGCCCGGTCATGGTCCCAGAAGGACCAGGTTTCCGAAGCTGATTTCGAGAATCCGAAATCCTTCTGGTTGAGGCAGTAAATCCTGCCGGTCCCGACCAGGCGGGAAGCCTCCATGGTTTCATGGGCACGAATAACACCCAGTTCTTCGTAAAGTTCCGGGCCGATTTCGTTCTGTCCGCCTTCACCCCAGTTGGCCAGCAGAATGGAGGTTCTTACTCCATATCGATATCTGTAGAATGCCAGAGTCTCACTGTCTTCATCATCGGGGTGTGCAGCGATGCACATCAATCGAAGCGGAGTCAGGCAATCGAGGAGTTTCTGCCTCCATGCCAGATACCCCTGATCGGGGATGAATTTTGTGGGTGTCCCATTGGGCTGGTTCGCCAGGCACTGAAGGGAAAAAACAACACCCACCAGCAGCGCCAGAAAACGAACGGGCAGCAAGGAAAGTCGTTTTGGATTCATGAATACCGGACCTGAATTGTTTTCAGCAAAGCCTAGCAGGCGTCCGTTCATCCCGGAACGCCCTTTCTATATCTGCTGGGGATTGTGCTTTCCGCTTCTTTTCTGGAGCCAGGCTTATGACAGCTTTCATGAACCGAAATGGCTGCTGTTGTCCTGCTGGGTGGGATTCTTGCTGCTGGTGCGCTGGTGGAATGCCCAGCCGGTCCTGAATCCGCTTTCTCAGCTCGATCCGCCTCTGCTCGGGTGCCTGATCTGTTTTACGCTGGCATTTCGCTGGACAGCGGAAGATCACCAGGTGGCCTTCATGTTCCTGTTCCGCCTGGTGGTGGCATATCTGGCATACCGCCTGATGTTCACCTGGCTGCTGCGGCAGAGTGCGCTCGAGAGGCAGCGCAACATTCGAATCCTTCTGGCCAGCTGCCTTGTGGGAGGAGTTCTCGTCGGGCTGGTGGCGATCCTGCAGGACTGGGGTTTTTACCATTGGAGCCGTGAGCCGGTTTCAGACTGGCGCTTCAATCTTTCCTCAACTCTGGGAAACCCCAATGAGGTGGGGGGATATCTGTGTTACCTCACTCCGATCGTGCTGGCAGGATGGTTCCTTGGGGATCGCTCCAGTCGATGGAGTGGATGGATCACTGCAATCGGTGGTTTGCTGCTGGTGTATGCACTGACCACAGTTTTCACTGTGGGGGCCTGGCTGGGCCTGTTCATCATTCTGCCTTTATCAGTTCTGGCTGGGATATCGAGGAGAACCACGAAGCCCGATGAGAGGCGAAGGAGATTCACAGGCTGGGTCAGAACCAGGCCGGAGGTGGTCCCCGCAACTGCAGCCTCACTGGGGTGCTTCCTGATCCTGCAGGGATTATTGAATGAAAATCTGCCGATTCAGAAAAGCCTGTTTTTTCTGATTTCAGCAGTTGTCGTGATCACTCTGGCCAGCCTGGCTGGATACAGGCTCCTGCACAATGCTTCCTGGTGGAAAATTCCGGCGGCACTCACTGGATTGTTCCTGGTGTGGGGATTTCTGATGCTCCCCTGGGGAATTCCAAACCATCCCGAAGGCCTGGTTTCCGAGGCACTGGCATCACCACGCTGGAAGGGGGGCTTTGGAGCCAGGCGTTTTATCTGGACCACAACCGCACTGATGATCAAGGATCATCCGATCCGAGGCATCGGCTGGGGGAGATACTACACAGTCCATGCGCTTTATCAGGGAGAACTGTACCGCCAGCGAAACCTCCCGCATGACCGCCCCACAGTCGGACTGGTGCCACAGGCGCATTCCGACCCTCTCCAGGTGGTGGCTGAATCCGGGATTGCGGGGGGGTTGCATTCTTCTGGCTGGTTGGAGCTGTCCTCCGTCTGTGGTTCCAGCGATTGCGGCAAGCCCAAGCCGATCCGGAAATGTGGGGGGAGCATTGGATTGCAGGCACCGGCCTGTGCCTGATTTTCTTTCACTGCCTGGTGGATTTTCCACTACGCCAGCCTCAGCCGGTTTTTCTGGCGGTCATTTATCTCGCGCTGCTGTCGCTTCCCGGGCCTTGCCATGAGTGGCGTATCCGCTTCCCTCCAGTGCTGCCGGCCATTCTCGGAGTTCTGCTGATCCTGAGCAGTCTGGCGGGGCTTCGGGACCAGCAGCTTTTGAAACGCGGTTTCGAGCAGTTTCTGGGAAGCCGTATGGCGGGAGATGCCGATTCGGAACAGAAGTCCCTTCAGCCTCGATCCGGTCTCTATCTGCGATCCAATATCCCCTCCCGGAGACACATGACCGCTGGATTTATCTGGCACGCGCCCGGATGATGGCGAATGACATTCCTGGTGCCATGTCTTCGCTGGAAATGGCTTCGCACTTCCGCCACAGCACCGCACTGTATGAGGTCTGGCGGGAAATCGGGCAACAACTGCACAACCCATCCATGATGCTTGCAGCGGTAAGAGGGATGGAAAGATATAACCCCTGCTGGGCAGGTTTTTATGATGAAGAGGCGCAAATCCTCAGGGTTCTCGGAAAGGAAACCGAAGCGAAAGCGGCTGAGGAGAAGGCCAACCGATTTCGAGTTCCCCCAAAGGGTGGCCCCTGAGCATCCGGCAGGTTATTGACACCAGAGAAAGAGCGAATACCCTAAATCCCGCAGCAACAGGATTATAAAAAAAAAGGAGTCCAACCAGATGGCCAGCTATCAGCCCCGGAAATCCGACAAATTCACTTTTGGATTATGGACAATCGGAAATATCGGCAGGGATCCTTCGGGGAACCGGTCCGTTCACCACTCAAACCCTGGGAGATCGTCAAGATTGTCGGGGAGCTGGGCGGATATGGAGTTAATTTTCATGATAATGATCTGCTCCCGATCGATGCGAGTGATTCGGAAAAAGAGGCTATTCTGAAAGATTTCCGCAAGGCTCTTGCGGACTATGATGTCCAGGTGCCGATGGCGACCACCAATCTGTTTGGCGATCCGATTTTCAAGGATGGGGCTTTCACATCGAATGATGCACGGGTGCGTGCGTATGCGCTGCAGAAAACAATGAATGCCATGGACCTGGGGGCAGGCCTGGGGGCGAAGACCTATGTTTTCTGGGGAGGCCGCGAAGGAACTGAGGTGGATGCCTCCAAAGATCCACGAGATGGAATCAAATACTTCCGGGATGCCATCGATTTCCTCTGTGAATATTCAACCGAGCAGGGATATGGGATGAAATTCGCTCTGGAAGCCAAGCCGAATGAGCCACGGGGAGATATCTATTTCCCCACCACAGGAAACTATCTCGGATTCATTGAGACCCTCGCTCACCCCGAAATGGTAGGAGTGAATCCGGAAGTGGCCCATGAAACCATGGCCGGCTTGAATTTCTTCCATGCAGTCGGCCAGGCCATCGAAGCCGGGAAGCTTTTCCATATCGATCTGAATGATCAGCGTCCGGGCCGATACGACCAGGATTTCCGTTTCGGTTCTGAAAGCTTCAAGATCTGTTTCTTCCTGGTGCAGCTGCTCGAAAACAGCGGCTATGATGGCCCGCGCCATTTCGATGCTCATGCCTATCGGACTGAGGATCTCGATGGGGTGAAAGCCTTTGCAGCTGGGTGCATGAGGACTTATCTGATCCTCAAGGAAAAGGCGGAACGCTGGAACAAGGATGCGGAAATACAGGGGCTTCTCAAAGAGATCAAGGTATCCGATCCCGAGCTGGAGAGCCTGTGCAAGGGCTACAGCAGTGATAAAGCCAGGGCGCTCAAAGCCAGAAACTTCGACCGGAAGGGAATCGCTTCCAAGGGGCTGCAGTATGAGCGTCTGGATCAGCTGACCTGTGAGATCATTTATGGAGTCCGGTGATTTTCTGAAACCGCACCCGATCAGAACCAGAGATCACGAATAACGCCAATCTGAAAAGGCAGAAAATTCCATGCTGTCAGCAGAACAGTTGTCTCGATATAACCAGGATGGCTTTGTCAAAGGGAGCCAGGTCGCCGATGATGCCACAGTGGAAATCCTTCGTTCGGAGCTGGAAAGGGTGATCGCGAATCGCGACCAATCGACACCCCAGCCGGTCCATATTGTCAACCTGACCCGGGATGAAACGGCTCCCATCTGGCAGATTGTTAACATCTGGCAGGCCAGTGAGCCATTTCGAAAGCTGATGGAGCATCCAACCCTTCTCGAGGAAGTGGCGCAGCTCACCCAGGCCAGACAGCTGCGCATCTGGCATGACCAGATTCAGTACAAGCCAGCCGAACGGGGCGGTGTGAATATGTGGCACCAGGACAACCCCTTGTGGCCGATCATCGATCCACCCGTCCAGGTGACCGCCTGGGTGGCACTGGATGATGTGGATGAAAGCAATGGCTGCATGAGCATGGTGCCAGGGTCGCACCTGTGGGGAAATCAGATGCATTTTCTGGCTCAGCTGGAGAATTACACTTCGATGCCCCGCCAGTGGGAAGGTCATGACATCGAGGTGCGACGCTGCCCGGTCCGCAAGGGTGAAGTGCATTACCACCACAGCCTGACCTGGCATGGCTCTCATGCGAATCAGAGCGGCAGGCACCGCCGTGCCATTGCCTTCCATTATATGACCGAGGAAACCTTCTACATCCAGTCCGGCGATCATGTGATGAAGCAGTTTGTCAGGGTTCCTGATGGCCAGAAGCTCGAGGGGGAGGCCTTCCCTCTGCTTTATGAAAGGAGTCATTGACAGCCCTTTGCCTCAGGTGGCCATGAAAAAAATTCTGTTTCCTCTCATCACTCTTGTGCTGATCATCGCGGTCTTCCTGATCGGGTTTGAGATGATCCTTCGCCAGGTCTGGGAGCCTCCCCGGGGGTTGTATGACTATTCCCACCCATTTATACGAAGGCATATCCGTGCCGGAGTGGATCTTCCCTATCATGGGGATGCAGTAACCGGATTCGGTGGAGAATTCCATATCCAGGGTGGCCCGATCGGATACAGGACCGATTCGGTGCTGTCGCGTGAGAAGAAGCCGGGGGTTTACCGTATTTTTTTCCTGGGGGGATCGACGACTGCCTGCACCTATCTCCCGCAGGAGAAGACCTTTCCCCAGCTGATTGAAGACCATCTGAACCCGGACGGGGCTTCCGCCACTTACGAATGCGCCAATGCGGGAGTGGATGGCTGTGCAGCGAGAGATTCACTGGCGCAGCTGATTTATAATGTTTCCTGGGCGCAGCCGGATTGTGTGATTGTCATGCAGGGAGTGAATGACTTTGCGCTCGGCCTCACACCGGATTACGAGGAAGATGCCTCCGATCGGAGAACCGCCCGTTCCAAGGCGAAGAGCTCCTATGAGGAATTCGAGGGGGATCCCCACCCGTACATCTACCAGTTTTACAAGCATCTCACCCGCAAGCATTCCAAACGCTTCACACTTGCGCATATCCACGATGAACGGGAGAAACTGGCGCATCTGGAGCGCAAGGAGATTTTTGAGTTCCCGAACATCGTGTCATTTGAGAAATATATGAAGATGATCGCGGGTGTGGCCAAAAGCCTGGGGCTTCGCCTGATCTTTGTGACCCAGTGCTCCCTGTATGCCGAGGTCCTTCCACCGGAAATTGAGGAACGGCTCGGGATTCCCTTCCCTGAGGAGGATCAGTTGAATCCATCCAATGCCTCCATGAAAAGAGGCATGGATGCATACAACAATGCAATCCGGCAAATTTCAACCGAAATGGGTGTGGAGTTGATTGACCTCGAAACCCAGGTGCCGAAAACACTCGATTTTCTTTATGACCATGTTCATTTCACGGTGGAAGGGAATCGCAAAGTTGCTGAGGTTATTTCTGAATACCTGAAAAACCATCCCGCTTCAGCAGACCAGAAAGTGAACTAATCCCTCTCAGCCCTCGAGGCATTCAAGAACATCGCGAATCTGAGGCTGATAGAGTGGATGCTGGCTTGCCACCGCGGCCAGAGTGTTCTCGGACAAGGGGAGATCCTGAATCCACCATGAATGCCCCTCCCAGAGGACTGTGCCGGGAGAGACGGGGAGTGAGAAGCTTTTCAATGGGACTGCAATCCCTTTTCCAATGGCTTTCACAAAGGCTTCTTTGCGTGTCCAGATTCGGAAAAAACAGTCATCCCGCTTCCCCTCGACTGCTGTTCTGACCTGTTCAAATTCTTCGGATGAAAAGAACCTCCTGGCAATTCCAAGGGAATCTTTGGCAGGCCTCACTTCCTCCACATCCACTCCCACCGGCCCTTGGATCGAAAAGGCAAAAAGAACCCAGGCACCGGAATGGCTCAGATTGAAATGCAGGGGGCTGTTTTCCTGAAGAAATGGTTTTCCATGGGTGGTTCTGGAAAATGTGATGTCACTGGCAGGAACACCCAGGTAACCACTGAGTAAAAGCCTCAGACATCCATGCGCCACAAGGAATCGTTCACGATCCGGGTCGAACCGAAAGCGCTGAGCCTGTTCGATTTCATCGTTGGATAATGTTTCCTGAAACACATTCCTGAAAATGGCTGCCTCGGAAACAGATACCCGCCAGAGGTCGACTTCATCCGGAAGCGAAAGGTTCATTTCTTTGAAGGGGCGAATGGGCCGGTTGTGCTGGCAGGATTTCCTGAATGACTTCAAGGCAACGGTCCGCTGCGCCAAGTGATCGCTCGATGACCCTGAATGCCGACTGCCCCATCCGTGCGCACTCCTCCGGCCGGGACAGCAGGTGATCAAGCACCTCAGCAAGTCGATCCGGCGAATCGACTGTCCAGAGGCCGCCTTCGTGGCTTAAAGCATCCACCACTTCCTGAAAATTCTGCATGGATTTCCCGCACACAACCGGTTTTGACCAGGCGGCCGGTTCCAGTGGATTTTGGCCTCCACATCCCGAGGGTGTCAGCCCCATGGATTTGCCGATAAAAACAACTGTCGCCAGTGAATAGATCTTTTTGAGCTGGCCCATCACATCGAGAAGGAGGATCGGGGAGGTATCGGATTGCGGCTTTACGGTTCCGGGGGAGCGGGTGCTGAATCTGTGCAGCGGCAACCCCGAAGTCTCGATGAGCTGTGCCACCTCCTCAAACCTCTCGGGATGCCTCGGGGCGACCAGCAGCCTCAATCGGGGATTTTTGGGATGCAACTGTTTGAAAACCATGAGCAGCATCTCCTCCTCACCGGGGAAGGTACTCCCGGCGACTATCAGCAGGGCCTCATCCGATATCCCCAATTCCTGGCGTGTGGGGAGGTTCTGTTCATGGACCAGCTGAAAAGCGCTTTCGAATTTGAGGTTTCCAAGCACCCTGACTCGATCCAGTGGGGCTCCCATAGCCAGTATCCGGCGGGCATCTTCATCGCTGCGCATTCCGAGGACCCTGGGGAATTGAAGAATCCTGCGGAGAAAGAATCTGATTTTGAGGTATTTCTGGAACGAACGGTCGCCAATCCGTCCATTCAGAAAGATGACAGGGATATCCGACCTGGTATTCTGTGCGATGAGGTTTGGCCAGATTTCGGTTTCGAAGATCACCAGCAGGCGCGGCCGGAGGAGCCTGATGACTTTCCTGACTGCCCAGCTGAGATCGAGTGGAACATAAAAACTCCCCGCCACCCGAGGCAAGGATTTGGCAACCGCCTGGCCGGTCACGGTATTGGTGGATACCACCACTGGGACATCGGGATAAACCCGCGAGAGGCGTTCGAGAATCGGAGGAAGCATTTGCGCTTCGCCGACAGAGACCGCATGAATCCAGATTGGCCTCCTGGCTGCGCTCGAAGGAACCCAGCCGGCCGAAAGATGGCCGAATCGCTCACCAAAGCCTTCCTTGAATTTCCCTGTGCGCCAGGCTTTCCACACCAGCCACGGGAGGCAGGCGACAAAGGCGATATGCACCATGATGTTGTAAAAGAAAAGCCACATGCAGTTAAAAAGCCCCAATTATCCCTTGAGATTGCTCAAGATACATCAAAGAGCCGGGCGCTGTGAGCTGCCCGGGAAAAACTGGACCTGTCGATCAGGTGAGATTCCGCCTCTCATCCAGTCAATCGATGGGATACCGATGCAGCACTTATGGATCCGGCCTGATCGAGGATCCTTCCGGGGCCAACCGCTCCATACGGGCCTGCCAGTCGCGCAGGAAGTCTGTCCGCCAACGGTTGACTGTTCTCGCACCAGGGTATTTTCCCTCCTTCAACTCGATATCCTGCCGGTCTGTCCAATAGTAGTCTCCATGGCCGGTGGAAACATAACTGCCTCCCCAGTGGTCTCCTGTCGGATCATCGGGGTCCCCTGCGAGGAGGAAGAGGACTGAAGGGGTGTCTCCCATCTTGATTGCGGGAAGCTTCTTTTCAAACAGGACCCCGAGCGCCCCATGGCTGCGGATGTGCATTTCAACAAAAGCCCTGTTTCCCAAATCACCTGACTGGTCGCCTCCGACATACATTCCGCGGAAGGTGGTGTCTGACTCGATGAGCCAGAGATCCGGGTGGTGCTCGTAGAGATAGTCCCGTGCCGCCTTATCCTGGGATCGGTTCCATGAGCTGATGAAGTAGACGCGCAACCTGGACTTCACATCGGGCGCATCGTGCACCGCCTGCGCCACATCCGTAATGCTTCCCCAAACGAGCACATAAAGCGGACGGGGGGCATCTGAGCGGGCGCACTCCACGATCCAGCGGGAACCTTCGGTAGACTCTGAATACCCCGGTGCTGGGGCCGGGTTGATCGCGCCCTGCTTGGCGATGTTGCGAAGATGGCCGGGTGTTGGATAAAGGTTGGAATAGAGGAGAAGTCTCGGGTAATCCTGTTCGTAAGCATCGATGGATTCGTGGATATGCTCCACCCTGCCCGCCCCGGGTGGTGAAGCGATCAAGCCTTCGATATCGAATAAATCAGCGTAAATCAGGAAATGAATCATGGACTGGAAGTCGTCATTGTCCGATCCCCCAATGTCGGTGGAGACAATGACTCGGTATCGATCTCCAGCCACAGCGCCGTTGTCCAGCCTGGAGCTGGCCTCACACCGCCCCAGGCTGAACAGTCCGATGAGAATGCAAATTCGCGCTACAAACAGTCGTTTCCCGCTCATTTCTATCACTTATCACCTGCTTTCTTGATCTCCTCACCAACCATGATACAGGACCTGCTGCCATCAGACAGAGATGGCATTATGCAACGGTAGATACAGGCCAGCTGATCCAGATGGGATTCGCTGGCCCACAAGGCCTTGACTTACCTGAAGATTCTGATTATACATTACAAAGATGGTCATGTTTGTAAGGAATCGAAGTGAAGCTTACTCTGCGTGGATATTATGCCATTCTTGCCCTGACAACACTGGCACGAAACCTGGGACAGGAAAACCAGACCCGGCTGGAAGAGATCGCGGAACAGCACCCCATTCCAGAGACATTTCTGCTTCAGATTTTCCAGACACTCAAGCGGAGCGGCCTGATACAATCCAAGCGTGGTGCTCATGGGGGTTTCCAGCTGGCGCGCTCACCGGAAAGCATTCGCTTGAGCGAGATCATCGAAAGTGTCGAGGGGGAGATTCTGCCAAGCCCGATGAATGAGCGTGGAGAGGGGGCTGGCCTCAATGACACCTGCTCGGCACTGGATTCATTCTGGAAAGAGCTGCGGGACCGTGTCAAAGAAGTGTTTGACTCCTACTCGCTGGCGGATGTCACTGAAAGGGTTCATAACAGAAAAGAACCGATGTATTACATTTAACACCTTCCACAAACACGAGACCTGCCTGTGCGGGGATCAAAATTATAAGATGTCATTAAAAACAGGTTAAAGACCAAGGAGGAATGCAAGATGTATTGTCGTAAAGGGTTTACAGTCTGGTTCACAGGACTGTCAGGAGCCGGCAAATCCACCATTGCCGAGGAGCTGGATCGCATGCTGCGCGAGCGTGGTGTGCCGAATGTGGAGATCATGGATGGGGATGTGGTGCGTGAAAATCTCAGCAAAGGGCTGGGATTCAGCAAGGAAGACCGTGACACCAACATCAAACGGATCGCTTTTGTGTGCCACCTGCTGACACGCAATGGAGTTGCCAATATCGCCGCGGCCATCTCCCCCTATCGGGAGATTCGTGATTACGCACGTGAGCTGATCGGCGATTTTGTCGAAGTTCATGTCTCCACACCACTGGAGGTGTGCATTGAACGGGATGTCAAAGGCCTGTACAAAAAAGCGCTGGCGGGAGAGATCAAGGAATTTACAGGTGTTTCGGATCCTTATGAGCCTCCCCTCAAACCGGAAGTGGTGTGCGAGACACACAACGAGACAGTCCAGGAGAGTGCCAGCAAGATCGTCGAATACCTCGAACGGGCGGGTTATCTCACACCGGTAGCCCAGGTGGTTGCATAAAGTTGACACAGGGGAAACTTGCTCCCCGCTGCATGACTCCTGACGGGAAGATTCGAACCGCTTGTCTGCCAGGAACCAGGCCGAAAAACAAGAATCAAGGAATAACTGAGAGGACATCGAGGAAATGCCACAAGAAATAAAACCCCATGGGGGGATATTGATCGACAGACTGGCCAAAGGAAGTGACCGTGAGAATCTCCTGGAAAAGGCCAGCAAGCTGCTCGAAATCAAGGTGAATGAGCGGGTCGAGGCCGATATCGAAATGATTGCCATCGGTGGATTCAGCCCACTCGAGGGATTCATGGGACAGTCGGATTATGTCCAGGTGGTTGATCACAAGAGGCTGGCCAATGGCCTGCCCTGGACCATCCCGATCACCCTGGCGGTATCCACAGAAACCGCCGACAGGATCAAGGTGGATGACCAGGTTGTGCTGAGCTCCGAAAATGGAGACCGCCTGGCGATACTGACAGTTGCAGAAAAGTTTCAGCACGACAAAGTTCGTGAAGCCCAGCTGGTCTATGGAACCGATGAAGAGGCGCACCCGGGTGTCAAAGCGCTGTATGACGCCGGAGAGGTTCTGCTGGCAGGGCCGATCGATGTTTTGCAGCTGCCCCATCATGATGACTTTGTCGATTACCGTAAAACACCCGCGGAGATGCGTGCTCTGTTCCGCGAAAAGGGATGGCGCCGAATTGTCGGTTTTCAAACCAGAAACCCGATTCATCGCGCGCATGAATATATCACCAAATGCGCCCTGGAAATCACCGATGGGCTGCTGATCCACCCGCTTGTCGGCGCTACAAAGAGCGATGATGTCCCGGCTTCAGTCCGCATGAAGTGCTATCAGCTTCTGATGGAAAATTATTACCCGAAAGACCGTACATTGCTGGCGGTATTCCCGGCTGCGATGCGCTATGCCGGCCCTCGTGAAGCCATCCTTCATGCAATTGCACGGAAGAATTTCGGGTGCACCCATTTCATTGTGGGGCGCGACCATGCGGGTGTCGGAAAATATTACGGGACATTCGATGCCCACTATATTTTCGATGAATTCGAGCCATCAGAGATGGAAATCACCCCATTGTTTTTCGACCATACCTTCTACTGCAAGCGCAGCCGTGGAATGGCCTCCTTCAAAACCAGCCCGAGCAATGATCCCGAAGAGCGCATCATTCTTTCCGGGACCGCGGTTCGAGAGATGCTTTCCAAAGGGCAGATTCCACCTGAGGAATTCACCCGGCCGGAAGTCGCGAAAATACTGATCGAGGCTTTCAAGATACCCAATTACGCAATCTGAAAACCCGGTCTTTCACAAACAACTGGACGAAGCGAAAAGGGCGCACCATGGTGCGCCCTTTTTTGATCTGCCCCTCCGGGTAAAATGTGGCTATAGTTAATAAGAACCTGAAAATGATTCCCGGGTTATATAAGCCATTGATCCGGATCGGGTAAGGAATGACAAGGACTCAATCTGCCAGGAGAATGCCGATGAGAAACAGTCATTTTGCAGTTATCTTTCTATGTTTCGTCACCGCTCAGGTTTCGTTTGCCGATGTGATTTATTTCGGTTCGGACCGGCGCCTGGATGGGCATGTAGTCCGCCGCGGACGTTCGACAACCAATGTCAAGCTGCTGGGAGGCAGCACGCTGACCCTGGAAAACAACGACATCGAGCGCACCCGCACAGAGCCTTTCGTGGCCTATATGCTGAAACGCGGGGACTACTACCTCGAGCAGCGGAAAGACATCAAGCGTGCGCTGGAGACTTACCAGGAGGCACTGCGATTGAAACCGGGTGACCCGGAGATCCAGGCACGCCTCGATCTGGTGGTCCTGTCGGAGCGAATCACCCGTTGCCAGGCAGGTGTCGAGGAGGCTCGTGAAATTGCGCGTGATGGCAACCTGATCCAGGCCATCGATATCTATGAGAAGCTGCTCCCGACAGCCCCGAGGGAAGAATTGCGCCGGACCATTGTGCGGGAACTGGCTGAAACATACGCCCAGCTGGCCTACCGGTATTATGACCACTCCTACTTCGTGGGTGCTGAAGAGATGCTGCGCAAGGCGGAACAGTACAATCCGAACAGCCCGACACTTCACTTCGTGCTTGGCCGAATCCACCATGTGAACCGTGACTGGGAAGCCGCCGACAAAGCCTACAGCTTGGCTGAAGAGCTCGATCCGAACATTCCAAAACTGAAAATCTACCGGGCTGAAGTCCGTTCACAACTCAAATACAAGAGCCGCCCGATCGCGGGGGAATAAGCAGAACCGGCTGGCACGCTCGATGAATCTCGGCAAGATTGCACAGACTCTGCTGTTTCTTGCAGTTGTGGTGATGATCGTTCGGTTCGTGGCGGTCAGCATCAAAACCAGCGGTCCTCCACCGGTGCAGTACTCGATCCGTTTCGAATCACGAGTCTCACCGGACCAGAATGGGCTTCAGGTCACCAACACCAATGATTTTCCCTGGCCGGATCCGGTCTTTACCATCAATGGAGCCTACAGCCACACCTATCCAGGAAATGTCAAAGGTGGTGAAACAGTGCAGGTCCCATTTCTTGAATTCAAAGACAGGGAGGGTGTGGTTTTCCGGGATCTCGCCCAATTCCACTCTTTCCGGATCAGAACCGCCACAATGGCCTCGACCGGGGCACGCTGACCTCTTCCTCAGATAAGTCCGTTCCTGAATGATCCCGGGGGCAAATCCGGCTGTATCTTTTATCTATTATATTAACATTATATTCAAACTATACTTGACATTCTTTATCTTATCGGCGCATAATTCACCTATAAAGCCCGATAATGGCGATTTGTGGAGCATACATGGCACATATTCGGCCAGATCCTACCCGGAACCGCAACTATATTCTCCCCCTGGTGGTGGCGCTCCCGATATTTTTCTGCCTTTTCGCTCTCATGGAAGGCTGGTTTTTAATCGCATGGATCGAAAACGGCTGGGACAGCGGGCGCGGGAATGTGTGGCAAGCCATTCAGGCAGCACAAAAATTTTTATGGGTGTTTGCGGCGGTCGGAATCGGGGTTGGGATCGCCTGGGCCTGGGTCATTCTATTGCCGGTCAAACGCTACCAGATTCAGTTAAACCGCCTGATCGAACAGGGGAAGAGTGAACCTCTCGAAGTGGATCATCAATCGGAATTTTCAGGGCTGGCCCAGACATTCAACATGCTTCTGGAGGAGATGGGAAAGCATCTTCCTCCCCGAACTCAAGCACTGCTGGATACCCTTTCAAGCGGGGTTGTGCTGTTCAACTCCGCGGGAGAGGTGGATTGGGCCAACCCGATGGCCTCGAGGCTGTTTGAATTATCACCGGATCGTTTGCGAGGGAAAAAAGTTGAGGAGATTTTTACCCGTTCGCCGGCACTTGAAGCCTCTGTCCGCAAAGCGCTTGAGCTGCAGTCCGACTTTCCTCAGGAATCGGTGCGTTTCACAGATCGATTCGGGGAGGTTCGCCCTGTGGGCGTGCGTCTGGCATGGGTTCGAGATGGAGATGGAAAGCCGGTTTCACTGGTTCTGACAGTTCAGGACCTGACCCGCCTCGAAGCCATTACGGCCGGACTGAAGACCGCAGAGCGGATGAGCTCGCTGGTGACCATCGCTGCGGGGATCGCTCACGAGGTCCGGAATCCGCTCGCCTCGATTCGTGGGCTGGCGCAGCTGCTCAACAGTTCCGACAAGGTGACCAGCGAAAAAGTGGGATCCTACACCAAGGTGATTCTGGGCGAGGTGGATCGTGTCAACCGGGTGATCGATCGCCTGTCACTGCTGGCTTCAACACAGGAAGAAGAACCAACTCGGACAGAAATCGGCCAGGTGATCAATTCGGCCATCGAGATGGCCAGCCATGGCGCCCGGAAACGGCATGTCGAGATCATCCAGGAAACAGGCCAGCCGGAACTGGCATACGAATTGAGGGTCCAGCATTTTACCCAGGCCATTATGAATGTGGTCATCAATGGAATCGAAGCGGCTCCAGAAGGGGGCAGGGTCTGGATTACGGGAAGAGGGGAAGCTGAAGGAGGGTATACGATCGAGATTGAGAATGAGGGGGCATCGATTCCACCCGGCGAGCTGGATAACCTGTTTCTGCCCTTTCATACAACCAAAGACCAGCGAACCGGGCTGGGGCTCACCATCACTGACTCCATTGTCCGGGATCATGGAGGCACAGTCGAGGTTCACAGCGGCACGAATCGAACTGTTTTCACGATTCAGATTCCGGCGCAAACAGCAGAAACGGGAAGCCCTCCGCCCTCAGGTCAAATTCATGAAGTTCAGGCATATCCGCAAGGAGAAGGATGATGGAAGAAGAATCGCCTCTGGTTCCGGTCCTGCTGGCCGATGACGAAGAAAATGTGCGTTTCGCCATGCGCGAGACTCTCGAACCGATGGGGTGCATCTGCACTGAAGCGGGTTCAGGACGGGAAGCGGTCGAGAAATTCGAGTCGAATCGATTCGATCTGGTGCTGCTGGACTATCGGATGCCGGAAATGGATGGGATCGAAGTCCTGAAGGAAATCCATGCCATCAATCCCGAAGTGCCAGTTCTCTTTGTCACTGCCTACGGCTCGAAGGAGCTCGCGCTGGAAGCATTGCGCACAGGGGCGTATGACTATTTCACCAAGCCATTCGATATCGAAGAAATGCGTGTGGTGGTTCGGCGTGCGCTCGAAAAGCGGCTGCTGCGCAACAGGCTGCTGATCCTTTCCCGACAGATGGATGCCACGCTCGGGTTTGACCAGATTATCGGCTCGACCACAGAAATGCGTGAAATCTACCGCCTCATTCAAAAAATCTCTGTCCAGGATGTGACTGTCCTGATTCTGGGGGAATCCGGAACTGGAAAGGAGATGGTGGCCTCCGCGGTTCACCGCCACAGCAAACGGCGCAATGGACCTTTTGTTCCGATCAACTGCGCCGCCATCCCGGCGACACTTCTGGAAAGTGAGCTGTTTGGCCATGAAAGGGGGTCTTTCACAGGCGCCCATGCCCAGAAGCTCGGAAAGTTTGAGCAGGCGAATGGCGGAACCATCTTCCTGGATGAAATCGGAGACATGGATGCCCTCCTGCAGGCCAAGATGCTGAGAGTCCTCCAGGACCACCAGTTCCAGCGGGTTGGCGGCAACCGCAATGTCCAGGTGGATGTGCGCATCATTGCGGCGACAAACAAGGATCTGGCCCAGGAAGCAGCCAGAGGGAACTTCCGTGAAGATCTCTATTTCCGGCTGAATGTCATACCAATCTATCTTCCGCCTCTGCGCAAACGCATGGCGGATGTGCCTCTGCTGATCGAGCATTTTGTGAAAAAGGCGAACACACAGTATGGGAAATCGATACTTGGGATATCGCCCGATGTCATGGAACAGCTGCTCAGTTATGACTGGCCGGGAAATGTCCGTGAACTGGAGAATGTCGTCACACGTTCGGTGATCCTGTCGCATGGCTCGTTGATCACAGCCAATGACCTCCCCATCGGGTTCCGTTCTTCGGGAATCGAACCCACAGGTGCATTTGATGGCAAGGTGAATCCGGGCATCGACCTGTTCGCCGGAAATGACCAGCACCGGGGGGCATCTCCGGTCAGCGACCTGATGAAAAAGATCGAGGAGGGATCCTCCCTCCAGGATGTGCTGGATGAGGAGCTGGGTCTGGTCGAGAAGCAGGTGCTCCTGGCTTCCCTCGAAAGGAATCGCTGGAAACGGGGCCAGACAGCAACCTTTCTGGGAGTCAGCCGAAGGAACCTTTTGAGGAAGATGCAGAAGCTGGGCATTGAATAACAATAGGAGCCATCAAATCCGGCGTGCGAGGGTATACCCGACAATATGATGCGCTCCCGCCTGGCGGAGTGCTGCCGCACAAGCTGAAATGGTCTGTCCGGTGGTCATCACATCATCCACCAGCAGCAGATCCAGCCCACTGACAGCATCCGTTCCAGGACAGAAAGCCGCCTCCAATCCCCTCCCCCGCCATTTGCCCCCCAATCGGCTTTGAGGATAGGTGCGTTTGCAACGGCGAACCGCATCCGCGAGGACCGGAATTCCCGAGTGCCCGGAGAGGGACTGCGCCAGGATATCGGCCTGGTTGAACTCCCTTGAGAAATGACGTGTCCAATGCAAAGGAACCGGGACAATTGCATCCAGATGAAAATTTCCAAGCAGGCGATCGGCTCCATCGGCAAACAGGCTTTGCAGGTAAGGGCGAACCCTGCGGCTCCCTTGAAATTTAAATTGATGGATCAGCTCACGAACAGGGTTTTCATAGGCCACAGCACTTCGGATGCAATCAAAGGCGGGTTTGAATGGAATGCAACCATGACTGGAGGATGGGGAGGAGTGGGGATCAGATGGAGCTGGAACAGGAAGGCCGCATAAATCACAAACAGGGAGTTTGAGTGACACATCCTGTGATGCACAGCGCGCACACAAGATGGCTGAGGGATCTCCACTCAGAAGTTTCCCGCAGGCACGGCACACCGGGGGGAAGAGCAGGTGGATAAATGGCCGGATGGTTTCGGATATTTTCATTCTCAGACCAGGCCTTCACAGGCTTTGGGATTGAATCAAGCCCGGGATTCCCATTGAGGATCAATTCCAAAGACAGGTAAAACAATATAGACTGCGAGGCAGTTTGGAAACCATAAAATGGAGATAATGGATGGCAGCCCCTTCTCATAAATCAGTGCTGATGCTCCTGTGTGCCATGATCATTTTTTCGGCTGTGCCATGCCAGAGCCAGCCTCAGGTTCCAAACGGACTGCTTTCGAAAGTCGAACAGGCCATCGAGAAAGTAAAGCCAGCCCTGGTCCGGATCCTCGTGGTTTCAACCGAATACTCCGGGGGCCGTGAAGTTAAATCGGAAAGCTCGGGGAGCGGGGTGATCATCTCTCCAGAAGGCTATGTGGTCACAAACCACCATGTTGCCGGCCATGCAGTTCGTCTGTTCTGCACACTGGCAGACCGCAGCGAAGTTGAGGCGCAGCTGATCGGCACCGATGCGCTTTCGGATATCGCAGTCATCAAGCTCGAGCCGCGAGCCGAAGGTTATCCGGTGGCGGAGTTTGGAGATTCCTCAAAGATTCAAGTGGGTGATCCGGTATTGGCGATGGGCAGCCCGCTGGCCCTTTCACAATCTGTCACACTCGGCATCGTCAGCAATGCCGAGATGGTCATGCCGGATTTTTTCGGGGATTTCGGAGAATTCACCCTGGATGGAGAAGATGTCGGCTCGATCGTTCTCTGGATCGGGCATGATGCCTCCATTTTTGGCGGGAATTCTGGAGGCCCCCTGGTTGATCTGGAAGGCAGGACCATCGGCATCAATGAGATCGAAATGGGGCTGAGTGGGGCAATACCCTCCAATCTTGCCAGAGATGTTGCCGATCAGCTGATAAAAAAGGGGAAAGTGGAACGCAGCTGGCTGGGAGCGGAAATCCAGCCCCAGTTGAAATCGGACCGGGGATCCGAGGGGATCCTGATCTCAGGTGTGATCCGGGATACCCCCGCCGAAAAAGCGGGCATCCGTTCCGGTGACCGCCTCATCCGTCTGGCGGGCCAGCCTGTCAAGGTCCAGTTCAAGGAAGAAATTCCTCGATTCAACCAGTTTGCCGCATCGCTCCCCGCCGGCCAGGAAACCGAGGCGGTGATTCTTCGCGATGGCCAGGAAGTTCACTTGAAGCTGACACCCGTGCTCCGAGAAGAGGCTGTCCCCAGGGAGAAAGAACTGAAGGAATGGGGAATCACCGCCTCCAACATCTCATTCATAGCGGCACGAGAACGGAAAAGATCGTCTCAGGAGGGAGTGCTGGTCACATCCGTCCGCCCGGGTGGCCCTTGCGGGGATGCCAAACCGGAAATTCAGGATCTGGACATCCTGACCAATGTCGGCGGAAAAAAGATCAACAGCCTCGAGGAGCTGATCACAGAAACATCACGGCTGCGGGAAGGACAGAAGGAACCCACACCCACTCTGGTCGAATTTGAGCGTGAGAACAAAAAGTACAGGACAGTGGTGAAGGTCGGGATTCGTGATATCGAAGATACCGGACGTGAGGTCCGCAAGCCCTTCATTCCCATTTCGACCCAGGTGCTGACCGCCGACCTGGCCACCCGGCTGGGTGTGCCGGGGAAAAAGGGAATTTGTGTGACCCGGATTTATAATCATCCAGCCCTCAAGGATGTCGATCTCCAGGTCGGGGATCTGATCCTTGCGATCGATGGAAAAGAGATCCCGGCATCCGAGCCGGGCCAGACGGATGTCTTTCCAGCCATGGTTCGCCAATACAAAGTCGGCGCCACAGCCGACCTGAGCATTCGAAGGGGAACAGAAGAACTGAAGGTTGCCATCCAGCTGCCTGAAACCCCCAAGCCTCCACGGGAATTGAAAAAGCATATCGACCGCCTGTTTGAGTTCACAGTCCGCGACCTGGCTTATATGGACAAAGCCGACCAGGACTGGCCTGCAGATCAGCCTGGAGTGCTGGTCATCGAGGTGATTTCCGGTGGATGGGCTGCGGTCGGAAAACTGAATGTCGGAGATCTGGTGCTGGAGTTTGCCGGAACCCCGATCACCGATGTGGAATCCATGAAGAAACGCCTCGAAGAAGTCACCAGAGAACAGCCTGGGACGGTCACCCTGCTGGTACGCCGTGGGATCTATCAACGTTACCTCGAGCTGGAGCCTGAATGGGAGACACCTTCGAAGTGATCGGAAAGTATGCTGGAAGGAGAAAATCCATGAATTCTCGTGCCGCAACCTTTTGTTTTCTTTTACTTGCCGCTGTCAGTTTCAATCAAGTTTCACAAGCCGATTCCTTCTCTGAAAGAGGGCGTGAGATCATCCAGAAAAATCGGAATGCCATCCTTGTGGTCCGGATGATCATCAAGGGAGGGATGTCCTTCCAGGGAATGGGTTCACACCAGGAAGAATCCAAGACAGAAGCCACCGGTGTGGTGATCGATCCGAATGGACTGACTGTGGTTCCCCTCTCTGAAACAGACCCCTATGGCCAGATCGGAAGCCTGCTTTCCAGCAGCAAGTATGGAAAGAAAATGGATATTCAATTCAAGAGCGAGCTGACTGATGTGAAAATGATCCTCGATGACGGCAAAGAGATCTCCGGGAAGGTGGTCCTGCGGGATCGAGATCTCGATCTGGCTTTTGTCCGCCCGCTGGAAAAGCCTGCCGAACCCATGGCAGCCATCGATTTGACACAGGATGCCACTCTCGAGCTGCTGGATGAAACATTATGCCTGGATCGGATGACCAGCCGTTACGACCGGGTTCCCCATGTCACCGCCGGACGTGTAAAAGCGGTTGTCGAAAAGCCAAGGCGTTATTACCTGGTGGAAGGGACAACATCCGGAGCCCCTGTTTTCGATCTCGATGGACGGATTCTGGGCATCAATCTGTCGACACCCGGTTCCTCAGGCGATGACTCCGACTCCCTGATGGAATACCTCAAGAATGCTGGCGAGATGGTCCTTCCCGCCGCCGACATCCGTGAGGCAGCCTCCCAGGCCCCGGAAGTCGATGCGGTGCCTGATGAACCGGAATCATCCTCAGAGGATGTGGGGGATTCGACAGAGACGATCGAGCAAGATACGAACTGAGAGTCCTGCTTTCAGTGGTCCAGGTGCGGGGTTGCATCGACACTGCCATCCACGAACTGGATGCGGATGTCTCCCGCCGGCGGCATCGTGCTTCTGGAGCGTACCACCTGCCCGGATTCAATTCCTTCACAGAGGGCATACCCCCTTGCGAGTGTGGAATGGGGATTCAGAACCATCAGCCTTTGTGTCTCAGCCTGCATCCGCCCTTTCCATGAAAGCAGATCCATCTGGAGGGTTGTCGCCAGCTGCCGGTTGATTTCACGCAGGCGATTCCACTGATCGATGGTCTCCTGGCGGATCGATTGAGCGGCACGTCCGAGCAGGTCATCAATCCGCTGGTGGTAAAAGGGGAGAAACGCCTGTGGGCTGCGTGCAGCAAGCTCCCTCTGGAGAGATTCGAGGGATTGCCTGAATCCTGCCAGGTCATCCTCCAGAATCTCAACCAGGCGCTCCCGCAGCGAATCGATTTCCAAGACCAGCCTGGCGGCCTGCTCCGCAAGCAACCTCCCCGCCGCAGTGGGTGTCGAGACACGGATATCGGCGGTGAAATCAGCGATGGTAAAATCAACCTCGTGTCCGACAGCCGAGAGAACCGGGACTGGGCAGGCGGCAATGGCACGTGCGACCGCCTCTTCATTGAAGGCCCACAGGTCTTCGAGTGATCCCCCGCCCCGTGTCAATACGACAAGGTCCGGATGATGCTCTGGCGCAGCCTGAAGCGCATTGACGATCTCAGCGGGGGCTTCGACTCCCTGGACCCGCACAGGCAGCACCAGCACCTCGACCGGGGTGTTTTCCAGATCCAGATTGGTCAGAAAATCCTGCAGGGCGGCAGCGGATGGCGAAGTGATTACCAGAACCCGCTGGATTAAGAGCGGGGCACTCCGTTTGCGGGATGGATCGAACAGGCCTTCCTCTTCCAGGCGGCGTTTGAGTTCCTCGAAACGTTTCTGCAAGGCTCCCATGCCGGCCTGCCGAATGCTGACCACATCCAGCTGGTATTCCCCGCGTGGAGCATAAACAGTGATCGACCCGGTTGCACGGACCATCTGCCCCTCGGCCGGCGGGTTTGCCAGTTTGCCCAGCCGTGAGCGCCACATGACCGCTTTGAGCAGCGCATTTTCATCTTTCAATGAAAAATAAGCATGACCGGTGCCGGCCACTTTCCAGGATGAGATCTCCCCCTCTACCGTGACTTTGGAAAGTTCGGAATCCAGAAGACCTCGAATCGCTTCGGTGATCTGGGTGATGGTGAAGGCACGATCTGTCGAATCGGCGAGCTGGAACAGATCATCGCCCGGCGGGGGAAATTTCAATTATTGATGCCATCCCTGCGCAAGGTGTTCATACGATCCAGCAGGCGTGAGGTCAGCCTGGCCCAGTCATCATAGCGTACCGCACGAATCCCGGCGACCGAATCGCTCGTGGTTGCTTTCGGTGAGGAGATTGAATAGAGCAGCACATCGACCAGTATCCCCACAAAAGTCATATCGGCCAGGGTGGATGTTACCGCTTTGAAAAGGCGCGAGCCGGTTCCAGGGAATCGGCCATTCTCTGTGGTCAGCATCACACCTGTGATCAGGTGCCCGAGTGTCCGGCGAACAAACCAGTAAAAAATCAGACGGTAAAGCAGCAGGAACGAAAACACGAACAATAAAACTCGAGACAGAGCATAGGGGTGGTCCAGCAGGGCTTTCCAGACACCCGGTGAAAGCAGAACCAGGCTGCCATAGATATCTTCCGGGAGGTGAAGGTCTCCGAAGAAAAACCTGGCCAGCCGGGTGAGGTGAAACAAGCCATCCATAAGGAAAAGGGGGACTCCGACAATGACATAGTCGATTAGCCGGGATTTAATCCGGATACCGAGTGGGGCATCCAGTCCATGAATTGGAATGGGATGGGGAAATCGATCCAGTCTTTCCGGGGTTGGAAAGGCAACCATCCCTTCTCCATTGCCCTCGGAACCTGGCTGGCTCTCTTGCGAAGCCATGGAAAAGATCGCTTCCCTCTCGGCTTCGAGGATCGCATTGAGTTCTTTGTTATCGAATTGTGATTTGCGCACCATAGTTATCGGATTGTAGCGTAGCGACGCAGGTTTTCCAGCCTTTTCGCCCCGATGCCGGGGACCGCCAGCAGGTCATTCCAGGATTTGAAGCGCCCGATCCTCTGGCGATGCTGGAGAATCCGCTGGGCATACACCTGGCCGACCCCGGGCAGTGTCAGCAGCTGATCGAGGGTCGCGGTGTTCAGGTCGATGATGGAATCGGCGGGAGACGAATTCGATCCAGCAGGCACTCCCCCGCCTGAATTGATGGGAACCGGGCTGGGAGTGGATGCTGGAGCCGGCCCGGAAGGGGGATCTACAAAGAGATATTTTTTCAGCATTTTCAGTTTTGATTCCCCGACCCCGGGAACCAGATCCAGTTCCTCGACAGATGAGAATGAGCCTTTTTCCTCTCGAAAGGCCAGGATGCTTTCAGCCATCGAAGGCCCGATGCCGGGCAGAGCGATCAGATCCCCGCGGTTGGCCTGGTTGAGGTCTCTGGGGCGGATCGTTTCTGGAATCGGAGTGGCCAGCCAGTTCACAGTCGGCAGGTTTTTCGTGGATTCAGTTCTGGAAACCTGGAGTCGGTAGGCCGGTTTGTCCGGAAACAGGCGTGGAAGGATATTCCCGATGACGATCAGCAGCATCAGGCTGGACAGGAGAAGGATTTCCACTTTTTCGAAATGAAAGCGGTGGGGTTCAGGGGCAGGATCGGGGGGCAGGTTCTGAGAGCCATGCTGGGAAGGATCCGCCATCTGGAACAGCTCCTCATTCCATCAGTGGTGGAGAATCAATTATCACAGTAACCGGGCCATCATTGACCAGGGCAACAGCCATTTTCGCGCCGAAAACTCCGGTTTCAACCGGGATTCCTTCCACCTTCAAACGATCGCAGAACAACTCATACAATGGCACAGCCAGCTCCGGTGGTGCGGCATCGATGAAGCTCGGCCGCCGCCCCTTCCGGCAATCGGCATACAAAGTGAACTGGGAGACAACCAGCGCAGCCCCACCCACATCGATCAGTGACAGGTTCATCTTCCCTTCCCTGTCTTCGAAAACCCGCAGCTGGGAAACCTTCGAAACCATCCAGTCCACCTCTTCGGCGGTATCGGTGCGATGGATCCCAAGCAGGATTAAGAAGCCTTTGCCGATTTCGCCGGTGATGCGCCCCTCAACAGTGGCACTCGCTTCCTGAACACGTTGAATGACAACACGCATCAGGCGCTCCGCTCGTCATCAGGGAATGATGATTCTGGGTCCATTGTCTCCTGCGCTTGCGGGACGCCATCCGGGGTGACAATGCGGCTGGCCTGCTGCTGGTCATTCTGAGCGGACATCTCCGCCATCTCACGAACCTTCGGGTCACGGATGGCATGGACAAAAGCCAGTTTGAGTTCATCGATCAGCCGTGCCAGGACACTGTCTTCTTCGTCAGTGAGGTTGCCTTTGGTTTTTTCTTTGAGGACATCGAGGATCGAAATGTGATACTGGGCTTCCTCGAAGCTGATTCTGAGGCTGCCGGTCAGTGGATGGGGAGCCGCACCCAGGGCAATTGCAGCCTGGTTGACGAACAGGCCGACAACATCCATGAAACTCAATTCATGTTCCGGCTCTTCGCCATCCGGGTGCTGGGAAACTTCCTGATCTTCAACCATTGAAATGATCTGCTCCTTATTGTGAGTGTGGGAAGAAAAAACAAAAGATGCCCGCACCAGACAGATCATGCCGTGAGACTGCGGCGCAAGGAATTGATGAAAGGCTTCCCAGATAAGGAAGTCTATGAGAAGCACAGGCGGATATCAACCTCCGGGGGGAGCAATCCCGGGCTGGCTGGGAGATTGTCTTGGTGGGCCATAGATGTTGAAGCAATCCAGATCGCAGACTCCAGTGACACGGCTTCGCAGTTCCTCCCGGGTGGTGTTGCCGCCATTCCCACGAAAGTGGGAATGACGGGTTGGGGGTTGGGAATGGACGGGTGGCAGGATCGGGAATGACAAAAGGAGATGACCCGTTTTCGGTAGGGGCACAGCATGATGTGCCCAGGGAGATGACCCGTTTTCGGTAAGGGCACAGCATGATGTGCCCAGGGAGATCACCCGTTTTCCGGAAGGGCCAGCGT